>JBEAVQ010000151.1:0-5910 GCA_041160865.1 Pseudomonadota bacterium
CTCTGGGATAGGCTCCGCAATTGGCATGCCAGCGGCATTAATCATATAATCAACTGTATTTTATCTATATTTTTAAGATCACATCAAAGTCGATTGTTGCCAAACATGGTAAACACTGCCGGGTCATTACGGTTAACAGGCAGAATTTGCCGCCTTGGCCGGTCAATCGCACAATTGCCCGCTCTCTTTCGTTGCAGTGCCTGCAAACGCGCGCTAGAGCGCCTAGGACAAGCAAGGATCTAGTCCGAGGGGAAACAGATATGGCTCGTAAGAAGATTGCGCTCATCGGTGCAGGCATGATTGGTGGCACATTGGCCCATATCGCGGCACGCGAAGAGCTGGGTGACATTATTTTGTTCGACATCGCAGAGGGTGTGCCACAAGGTAAAGCCTTGGACATTGATGAAGCAAGCCCTGTGTTTGGTTCAGATATCGATATTAAGGGTGCTAACGACTATGCGGCAATTGCTGGTGCAGACGTCTGCATCGTCACCGCGGGTGTACCCCGCAAGCCTGGCATGAGTCGCGATGATCTGATTGGTATCAATCTCAAAGTGATGAAGGCCGTCGGCGAAGGCATCAAAACCTATGCGCCAAACGCGTTTGTTATCTGCATTACCAACCCGCTCGATGCCATGGTCTGGGCCCTGCGCGAATTCTCCGGCCTGCCACACCATATGGTATGCGGCATGGCTGGCGTTTTGGACAGCGCGCGTTTCCGCTGGTTCTTGGCAGAGCATTTTAAAGTCGCCGTCGAAGACATTCATGCCTGGACCTTGGGTGGCCATGGCGACGACATGGTGCCAATGGTGCGTTATTCCACGGTCGGTGGGTTACCGCTGCCTGTCTTGGTAGAACAAGGCAAGATCAGCCAGGAACAACTCGACGCGATTGTGAAGCGCACCCGCGGTGGTGGCGGGGAAATTGTGGCGCTTTTGAAGACGGGTTCGGCCTATTATGCGCCAGCCGAAAGCGCGATCGCGATGGCTTCTTCCTTTTTGAAAGACAAGAAGCGCGTTTTGGCCTGCGCCTGCCATTTGACGGGCCAATATGGCATTAACGACATGTATGTCGGTGTGCCTGCGGTGATTGGTGCGGGTGGTATCGAGAACATCATTGAGTTCCCGATGGACGATGCTGAAAAAGACATGTGGGCAAAGTCAGTGGCGGCCGTGAACGGTTTGTTGGCTGCCTGCAAAGAGATTGAGCCTTCGCTGGCTTAATCGTGGCGATCGGTCCAACCCTAACCACACACAGATTGGTCCTGCGTCCTCCGACGCAGGACGATTTCCCTGCGTTTGCAGCCATGATGGCAAACACTGACCATGTCAAATTCATTGGCGGTGCTTTGCCAGAGTCCATGGCTTGGCGGCAATTGGCAGCCATCACGGGTGCTTGGTCGCTACGCGGCTTTTCGATGTTTTCCGTCATTGAGCGCGATACGGGTCGCTGGTAGGCCGCATCGGCCCGTGGATGCCCGAAGGCTGGCCCGGCACGGAGGTTGGCTGGGGTTTGGCCCCCGAGGCCACCGGCAAGGGCTATGGGGTCGAGGCGGCAACAGCCTGTATGGATTGGGTGGTAGACCACTTGGGCTGGACAGATATCATCCATATCATTGATCCGGCTAATAAGGCTTCAGAACAATTGGCGGCGCGTTTGGGGTCCACCAATCTAGGGCCCACCAGAATGCCAGTTCCTATGCATGAATTCCGAGTCAATGCCTGGGGGCAAAGTTCGCAACAGTGGCGGGCGCGGCAGGCTGTTTAGGTTCCGGCAGCCAATAATTCCCCGATGATCGTATCGGCAACGAGGCGTCCTTCCGCAGTCAATCCAAGATGGGTTGGGTTTTGCCACATCAGGCCTTGGTGCATGCGCGATTGAATTTGATCGTTGGGGAGGGGTACGCCGGGCGCATTCTTGATGACTACCCCGTCCTGTAAGCGCAAGCCCATCAGCCAGAACTCATCGCGTATAGCTTCTGCCGACAATAATTCGTCCTCTGAAACGCCATGACCGTTTAAGGCGACCCCGTCACAATAAGCTTTTGGACGCAGATGGGCCTTGGTGGCACGCCGCGCAGCGCCCCATCCCAATCGTCCATGTGCGCCGGGGCCTAGACCAATCCAATCCTGTGATGTCCAGTAAAGCATATTATGTCGTGACCGATTGGTGATCCCTTTGGCATGGTTCGAAACTTCATAGGCATCAAAACCTGCTTGCTCGAGGACAGTTTGGGTCAGAAGGTAGAAATCTGCTGCTTGATCATTGTCTGGCAAGTGCAGTGAGCCGCGCCTAACAGCACGGGCAAAGGCTGTTCCGTCCTCAATTGTCAATTGATAGGGCGACACATGGTCGGGCAAAAGCGTGAGTGCAAGATCCAACTCTTGCTGCCAGGCGTCCAGGGTTTGGCCTTGGCGGGTGTGGATCAAATCAATTGATAGGCGGGGGAAAATCGTCCGGGCCAAGCGTGCTGCAGCGATGCCTTCCTGCGCGCTGTGAAATCGGCCAAGGCCCTTCAAGCTCGCGTCATCTAAAGCTTGCAGGCCAAGCGACAGCCGTTCGACACCTGCGAGGCGAAGGTCCTGAAAGCGAGCAGCCTCTGCGTCCGTCGGATTTGCTTCAAGGCTGACTTCAAAGTCATTGGTAAAGCCCCAAAGGTTGCCCGCATGCTCAATGATGCGGGCAACTTGGTCCGGGGCCATCAGGCTGGGCGTCCCACCCCCGAAGAACAGGCTGGTCAGCGGACGCTTGCCTGACTGGTTGCGCCAATAGGCCATGTCAGCCAGTATTGCGCGCACTAAGGGCTCCGTATCTTGTCCGCGCGCTTTATAGACGTTGAAGTCACAATAGGGGCAGATTGCCGCGCAAAAGGGCCAATGGATGTAAAGCCCTAAGCGCCGCTCGATCATGATAGGACTGCAGCGACAAATTTCGCAAAGGCGTCCGCGCGATGGCTCATCGCGTGCTTGACTGATGGGTCCAATTCGCCAAAGGTTTCAGTGTGGCCTGTGGCGACAAAGATCGGATCATAGCCAAAACCGTTCGTACCACGCGGGGTGGCCACTACTTCACCCACCACTTCGCCTTCAAAGGCTTGTTCGCGGCCATCTGGATAAACGAGCGCCAAGGCGCAAACAAAGCGGGCCGAGCGGTCGGTCGCGCCTTTGGCTTGTAACTGCCGTTCGATCTCAGCCATAGCGGCGTAGAAATCCCGGTCAGGCCCAGCCCATCGGGCTGAATAAATACCTGGTGCACGTTCGAGTGCCATCACTTCCAGCCCCGAATCATCCGCCAAAGCAGGTAGTCCAGTCGCCAAACAAGAGGCTCGCGCTTTCAATAGGGCATTGCCAATAAAGGTTGTTTCCGTTTCTTCCGGTTCAGGCACACCCAAATCCCCAGCGCTTACGACTTCAACATCAAACGGAGTAACAAGGGCCGCGATTTCTTTTAGCTTGCCTTGATTGTGGCTGGCGATCACAAGTTTTTCAAACGGCTTGGCGGATTTTAACATGGTTTGTCTTTCCCATCCCGTGTCGCTTTAGTGGGCGGTTACCGCAAAAGCCGGGGCGACTCTCGTCCCTGAAGGAGCTTGCAATGATTTTGGCATGAGCCATCGTCCTTCCCTTCACGCTTTCTGTCTCGCCTATGGCGATGTCGATTGCAACTGCCCGAACTGCCCCTACTATTTCCCCGGTTCTAGGGGGTCGTAGCAGGGCCAGTTTGGATGCCGCCGTCAAAAAGCATAACGCCCAGTTTAACCTGCCAAACGGCATCAAGCGTGATGTCAGTAACCCTCGCATCACATTCGCAGATCAAAATTTTGAGTGCTTGCGTGGATTTCACATCTTTTTGCGCGCGCTGCCAGCATGTATAGCGACGATACCGGATGTTCAGGTGAGTGTAATCGGGACCGTTACCGGCGGTGGACTGGGCGGAAAGCTGGCGAACAATTTGACTTGGAAATAGAAAGTGCTCGCTGAGGTGGAAGATCAGATTGACTAGGATCGTCTCCATTTTTTTGTAAAGAATCCCACAGCGCTAAGATCAGTGAAGTACCACCGTCTTAGGGCTATGTTTGCTATCCCGATCCATAGTTCTTGCCTGGTCGCTTGTTGAAGCGATGGGGTGTGAGTGATTAATCATCGAATGAGATAGTGGTCCTGTCCGTGATGCAGTCACGCTTAGTCTAACAGGCATCCTCAATGATCTTTTTATCTCGGAGCCTTAAGCAGCGCCATGGTTGATGCGTGTGCAAATCCTGCCAACTATCAAAACATGCGCAAAACTGTCCGCAAAACCGCCTTAAACCTATTTGACAAAGATAGCGTTGGGGTGCCGATCTGGATAAGATTGATCCAAGGGGTGCCTGATAAGCAAGGTCGAGAGTTTTTTGTTATGAAACCATATTCCCTGCTCGCAGTGGCTATCGCTGCCAGTGCTGTGTCGACGCCAGTAGGCAGCCAATCAGCGCAAAACACCGCTGTGACGCTCGCTTTGCCAATCGCTTGCGAGCTTGGGCGCACTTGTGAGATCCAAAATTACGTCGACCGGGACAGAGGCCCCGCCGCAACTGACTATTTGTGTGGCAGTGTCAGCTATAATGATCATTCTGGCGTCGACTTCCGCATCTTAGATATGGTTGCCCAAAGGCGCGGGGTAAATGTATTGGCTGCGGCTTCTGGTACAGTTACCGCCATCCGCGATGGGGTCGCAGATGTATCCGTCAGAGACATTGATCGCGCAACCATTGCTGGACGCGAATGCGGCAATGGTGTGGTGATTGATCATGGCGGTGGCCTCACCACACAATACTGCCACATGGCTAAGGGCAGCATTGTAGTGGCGTCAGGTATGCAAGTGACGAGCGGGGCCGTGCTGGGGCGTGTTGGCCTATCGGGCAATAGCGAGTATCCCCATTTGCACTTCACAGTGAGGCGCGCCAACCAGGTTATCGACCCATTTGCACCTTCTGCGGGCAGCGAACGATCATGTGGTAGCGGCCAATCTATGTGGCAAGAGCGCTTGTCTGGTGCTTTGACCTATAAGGCAGGAGTTGTCTTGAATTCTGGCTTTGCGACTGCGGGGCTCACGATGGCGGCGGTAGAGGCAGGTGGTATCGCCCCACCTACGATACATGCGCCGGCAATCGTGGCTTATGTGCGTGCTATCAATTTGAAGATAGGCGACGTCCAGCAATTCACACTGAAGGGACCAAATGGAGCAATCTTGGCGTCGCACGCTGGTACACCAATGACGTCGAATCAGGCGCAGAGACTTATTTTCATTGGCAAGAAAAGACCGGCAACCGGCTGGCTTACAGGTCGTTATACGGGCGAATACGTTGTTCAAAGGTCTGGACGTGCCATAATGCAGCGGTCCTTCTCGATTACACTTTAGCCACTGGTCGAGCAAGCGGTGATAGGTTGCACAAACCGGATGGCTCTATTTGTAAAAGCATTTGTGTGATTGGACGCGCTCTATCCTCGGATGTGCGGCTGTCAGCGGGGTAGAACTGTCATGTCGCGCCAGTATGTTGCGCACATGATGGCTTCGCCACCCTTGGGGTAAATTGCTGAGCATTCGAAACGCTCATCCCGCCAAATTTGGCTCACCACTAGTTGAAGGTCGCATCCCAAATGCTTTGCTTGCCCCATACCCCCGCCGTCGACATCCCGTCAGCCTATTCGCGCACCGTGCTCCTTGAGCATGCCAATGATCTGTCATCCTCTTGCTCGAGGATCTTACAAACTTATGGCTGGATTTTAAGGGGCTAGGGTCTCCCGGCCCGCAAAATGAACCGCAGCAAGATCGGCACTTGACCATGGCGACTAGAGAACCGCCGGGGACGTGACCTGTGCTTCTTTTGCGATAAGGAGTGATTATCATAGACGAATTGGAGCGGGCCAATGT
>JBEAVQ010000060.1:0-19582 GCA_041160865.1 Pseudomonadota bacterium
TGTGTTGGCGTCTGCAAAGTCGCAATCGAGCGCATCAAGGTGGACTTACCCGCACCATTTGGCCCCAAAAGACCAAACATACCCTTGGGGATCGTCAAGGACAGGTTTGAAATCGCCTTCACGCCATTGGGATAGATATGCGACAGGTCGGTGATAGTCAGCATGTTTAGGCCTGCCTATTTTGGTTGATGCGAGGGAAGGAAGTCTTGGGTCGGAAACAAGGATGAGGCTTTGGCTAGTGTGGTATTTGCGGTTTCACGCTTCCATCTCTGGGCATCCCCAAGTCTTACGTAGTCTACATATTCAGTCTGTGGCATGTCGAAGGTAAATGTCTCTTGGTTTCGTTTAAAATGTGCCGCAAACACTCCTTGTTGAACCAAGGTTACGCAACTGTCTTTGAGCGCTTTTTCATCTATTACTTTGTTGAGTTTCGAGGTTTCGGCCAGCTCTTTCGTGCTGCATGGGGCAGTGGAACTCAGCCTGATGAGGTTGTTGCCCATATCAGCACTTGCCCACGGTATTCCGAGTTCATCCAGCCTTTCGGTCCATGCAGCAGCAGTGACGCTGACCCTTGTTCCAGACTTACCTAGCTTGGCCGTTTTGAGGCTGCTGATCTCAGAATTCCATCTAATGCGGTCATAAAATAACTGATCGATCAGGCGGTCGACTTTAGGCGAAGCCTCTTCTTTGAGGGCAGCCACCAAGTCTTCAACATTGGGGTAAGGCTTATCAGCATACCCATATTGCGTTAGAAACGACCTCAGGACGGCATCAAAAACCTTCGGCCGCATTTCCTGACGGATGGTATCTAGTGCCATCGGCGCTTTGCCATAGGCTAGGTATTTCTGGTTTGTCATAGACGCTAGAAATGGCTCGCCAATTTTCTCTTTACCGAGCCCAAACTCATACGTTCTCCGGGCTGCATTGATCGAAGTATTGCTGAACTCGTTTTGAAATAAATCTTCCAAGGCGATCCAAGAACTCAGTTCTGCGAGTCCTTCGGTTAGGACCAAGGCACCAGGGCGCATCGAAGGGGCCACCTGATGGCCCCACCACATATGTGCAACTTCATGCACAGTCGTTCGGCTCAATTCATTGGATGGGGAGCCCTTATTAATTATTTGCAGCCAGCCACCATCTTCATAGAACGGCACAGTTCCGGCAAAGGCTTGGGCGGCGACATCGACAGATCCATAGGATGGCGTCTGAACAATGCGAAGCACGCCGAACGGATATGGGCCATAGAGTTCCGAGAAGGTTTGCACGGAGCTTTTTACCGCGGTCATGATGACGTCAACATTGCGGGTGAAGCTTGGCAGATGATAAATCTCTAAGTCGACCGGACCATTCCCCAATTCAATCCTTTCGCGCTTCACGACATAATTGGCTGATTGGACTGCAAACGCGTTATTGATCTTCACGGGTGGACGGTAATGGCGCGTCACTCTGCCGTCCTTGACGGTCTCGCGCACCAATAGGCCAGGCGCGACTGGGATTTGACCGACATCGGTCGACACAATGATATTTGCATCAACCCACGCGCTTCCCGGTGTATAATTGTTTTCGTTCACCATGGCATCGGGAAGCGGACGCTTTTCAGGAAGGTCGTATTTCTTGCGTTCCTTAGGATCGATTAGCCAGGAACCGCGATCAATTCGGACGCTTGGCACCAATTTAAAACTTTCGATGAAGGTTCCATTGGAAACAACTGCAGTTGGTAGGTCCGCACTTGCCACCGTATTTCCATCAAAGGAGCTCTTGAAAGTAAGGTCCCGTTTTTCACCCGGCTGTAGCGGCTTGGTAAACGTCCAAACTGCAATACCATAATCCTTGATCTCTTCTTTGAGATTTGCACCCGGCATGGAGGCCGATTCAAGAAAAATAGAGCCATGGTTCAAAACGAACTGGGTCAGTGGGCGATTGGTGCGGTTCTCGAGAGTAAGGGTGCCGCTCGCTGTGGCCGTCACCTTCTTAGGGCGAAGGTCGACCTCAAGTTTGAGTGCAATAATTGTTGGGCCGGGCCATGCCTCCAATGGGGCTAAGTCACGCTCCGACTGTGCGGCCCATTTTTTGTAGCCGCGGTCAGTCAGAAAGGAATTGACGACGTTTGTGTGATAAAAAATCCAGCTCCCGGAAGCCAAGCTCGCAAGACAGACGACAGCCAGCGCATACCCATTAGCGGACCGGAGTACAATTGGAAGTGCGGCGAGCCTTGACTTAAGTCGTTGCTCAACGCCACGCCGCCACATCAAGACGGCACTTAACAAAAATATGCCTGCAATCAAGGTCCAGTGAACGTATAGCCAAGCGTTGTTCTTCCAAAAATGGGCTTGGCCATTGAAATCGCTCAAGGGTGCCAAATCTACGAACCCGAAGTCAAAGAGGACATGACCGACCCCAGTTAGGTCCGACAGGAGACTGACACCCATCGCCAGAGCAAAATAAAGCACCCACCCCAAGACCTTATTGGGCGTCACACAATGGCAGAATAATGCCACGGCACTGAATTGAAAAACGGAAAGCGCCATTGGAAGCCAAAGCCAAAGCGCAATCTTCCCCACTTCAAACAACGGATAGCCCTTGGCCGCCTGAGCCGCCATGCCAGTGGCTGATCCAACCAGCACAAAGCTCATGGTCGCAAAACAAACTACGAAGAGTTTGGGGAGGACATAGACCCACGTGGTGGTCGGAGTTACGTCGATCAGCTCATGAATGCGTCGATCTGTATCGCTCCAGACCAATTCGGACGCGAAGATGGATGCAGTCAATGCAACCAATAGCATCGAGGGATTGTAGAGCTCTTTCACGAGCAGTCGGGTTACAGGTTCGATCCCCCTGTCACCAAAACTGCCTGTGTTGTTGGCGATGATCCAAAACAAATACGCTTGAGGTCTAGCGTCAACCTCGCCCAAATCTGTGTACGCAGAGCAGCAAGGTCCAACTTGGTTTGATAGCGCTTTAGGGAACCAGGTTCTGGCGGCATCGGCCCAGCGGCGGCATCAACGCGGCGCTTGCCCCAAAGGCCTCCACGGGTCCCTTGAAGGAGCCAAGCCGCCAAAAGGCTCATGCCACCTATGCAGAGCCAAACAATGCGATTTTGGTAGAAGTCCGGCGACAGGGTGAGGAGTTCTATATTCCGTTCATGAATAGAAAGCATGTCGTTAGCTATGAGCACAGACGCGAAGCCCGTCCAATCCAATGCAACACGCATATCTTCGTAGCCACCAAACTCAACCTTGGTAAGTGTGAAAACCCAAGCCCCAATCAGCAAGGCAATAATGATGTAAGAAACAAGCGCAGAACGCGCCAACGTGCCGACGGCGAACAGAATGCAGGCCATAGACAGCAAGGTTGTGGCCATGATCGCAGCGGGTTGCAGCAAAGCCGCCAACTCAAAGTCTGGATATTTGTTAGAAGGCAGGCCCGGCCACTGACAGACTAGCCAGATCAGCACAACATGAAGAAGATAAATCAAAGCGATTGGTAGAAAGGCACCAAAAAACCGACCAAAAACATAGCCAGTGCGCGTAAGAAGCGTCGCCTTAAGTAACTCACCGCTGCCAAGCTGTAGGTCGCGTACTACAGCCCCTCCCAATATCGCGGTCATCGGAACCATTAGGCCGACGACTATCCCCAGAAAGATCGGCAGGAAATAGGTCGCACTGGTCGAGATTAGCGACTCGCCCGGATCAATGCGCATGGGTTCATAGAGAAAGAGTGCTGACGTCACTGAAAGCGAAAGGAATGCCCAAGCCAGCAAATAGACGTTGCGCAGCTGATACCAAGCCTCAAATCGAGTAATCGTCCAAAACATCTATGGTCATTTCTCCAATAGTTGGTTCTCCAATAGTTGGAGACTACAACGTCAGTTTATAAATCCGTCAAGGGAATCGCTGAGATTGTTTTGGGGCGAAAAGGGTCGGCCTTAGGCCTCTGCCCCAACCAAGCTCGACGGCCAGCCGATGCGAACCAAGAGACCGTCTGGTGCAGCGATGGCGCAAAATGCCTCCGGGTCGGATAACCAGATCATCAACGCGCGCCGCAATCGCCTCGACGTGCGGCGTGCGGATGAAGACGCCAAAGGGGTTATGTTCGACAGGGACGCTCCAAGGCCCCTCGCCTGCTTGGGTCACATGCACTTCGCAGCCCCAACCGGTCAGGATGACATAGTGCTTGTCGCCACTAACTCGTTCAAACCCCAAGCGTTCCCAGAATGAGATCGTCGCAGCCAAGTCGTTGGTTGGCACGATCGCGAAGGCCCATGTGGACTCGTTCCTAGGCATGGACGCTCTCCTTCTAGGTTCGCAGAGCTAACTGGCGGCGCGCTTAACTTAGGCCGCTTATATACTCAGTCCGTAAGTCAAGAAAATGGTGCCAAGTTCGTCAGCTCGGGTCCGACAGTCGCAACCAGTCCTGCCGCGCAAACCTCAGGTCCGAACCAATACTTGACGAAATATCAAAATTGGTATTTTCTCAAAAAATGACAATGGACTTGAGCATCCTTCATAACTCCAAGCGGGCTAGAACGCGTGATCAGCTCTTGGTGGCTGCGCAGTCCTTGTTAATGACGCACACGGGGGCTGCGCTCAGCATTCGCCAAATCACTGATCACGCCGGCGTGGTGCATGCGACATTCTATAATTATTATCACGATGTCGCGGCCTTGATTGCTGATTTGGGTGAGCTTGTGGGGGCCAGCCATGCAGCAGCAGTGGCTGGATTTAATTCAGACCTGACCGATCCCGCACTTCGCTTTGCACGCATCACACGCCAAACGCTTCGAATGGCAGCCAGCGAGCCGGGCTTTGGCCGTTTGATCTTTGATGTCGGGCTGCCAGCTGACATTCTTGTCTCCGAACTCCGCTTGCGACTGAAACTTGACTTGGCCGAAGGCTTGGAGCTTGGCTGCCTCAGCTTCGCTGATCTCGATCTCACGGCAAGCTTGGTGTCGGGTGCGATCAGCGGTTTGGCGCTCGATCTTTATCGCGGAAACCTGCCGATTACTGCCATTGAAACAGCCACGGCGCGGCTGCTGGAGATGTTAGGGCTTGATCCAAGCTATGCTGCCTTGCTCAGCAACGAACCTGTTTCATTTCCGCCCGCCCCCGCGTTACCCATGCGCTGGCTTGCTCTGCCACCTATCCGGCGCCCATCTGGAGAATTGCCATGAAACGAAGTGCTGGTTCGGGCCGAACGATAGCAAGGGGTAACGCCGGCTTTGATGCCGCGCTGCTGGGCACCAGTTTTAACGCGCAGGATCCAGGACGGCGTCCGGCATTGATCGTTCAAGCCAATAATGATGCTGACGTCCTCTCTGCCGTTCGCCAAGCTCGCGACCTTGGATTAAAGATTGGCATCTGTTCGGGCGGGCACAGCTGGGCTCAGAATCACATTCGTGATGGCGGCATGCTGATCGATCTCTCACGATTGAATAGCATCTCGATCAACGCGGTCGAAGGTGTCGCAACGATTGGCCCCGGCTGTCTTGCCGGCGAACTCAATGCTGCCCTTGCTAAGCAAAATCTGTTTTTTCCGGTGGCCCACGCCTATACGGTGGGTATGGGCGGGTTCCTGCTGCAGGGCGGTTTTGGTTGGAACAGTCGCGCTTCGGGCCTCGCGTGCCAGAGCGTTATCGGCATTGACGTCGTTCTAGCCGACGGCACTTTGGTGCATGCAAGTGAGACCGAAAACCCTGAATTGCTGTGGGCTGCGCGTGGCTCTGGTCCGGGCTTTTTCGGGGTGGTCGTGAAATTTTATCTAAAGCTCCACGCGCGACCAAAATTCGTTGGCCTGAAACTTCAGGTATTTCGTATCCAACACCTTGAAGCCGTTATGGCATGGGCGGACAGCGTTGGCCCTTCAGTACCAGCTTTTGTTGAATTTCAACTTGTCTTTGATCGCAGGGCCATGGGGATATTCTCGCACGGCATCCAAGTTCTAGCGCCCGTAATGGCAAATAGTTGGCGCGAAGCCCAGGCGGCAGTGGACTTCGTCGATAAGAGCCCGATCCGCAATCTTGCTAGCTTTACGCTGCCTCTATTGCCAGTCTCGCTCGAAATGATGATGAAGGGCGGGGAGAGCACGCTGTTCCTGCCCAATACCCGCTGGACCGCAGACAGCATGTGGATGAATACGCCGATCGAACCTATGCTACCTGCATTGAGGCGGATTGCCGATTCCCAGCCCCCCGCCCCCAGTCATGCCCTGTGGCTTAACTGGAACGGACCTGTAACACGTCCCGACATGGCTTTTTCGCTGGAGGGGCGGACTTATCTGGCACTCTATGGCGGATTGCGCGGTAACACGACAAATCCCGCCGATGAAAGCTGGGCAACCGATCATATGAAGGCTATGCAAGCGCACAGTATTGGTATCCAACTGGCCGATGAGAATCTCGGTCGCAGACCGGCCCACTTCATGGCTCCTGCAAACCTTGCAAGGCTCGACGCATTGCGGACACGATTTGATCCTGACGGGTTGTTCAATCCCTATATGGGGCGCATCGCATGAAGAGCAGTAAACCAATTCCCGGGCGGTATTTGGGCTATCGTGCCGAGGATAGTGCGGAGCCGTTTAGCCACTTCTTCAATCCTATTATGGCCCCACCTGCGCCACATGTCTGCGCCGCCCTCGACCGGGGCGGTGTGCCGGCTCCACTATTGCCTGGGCTTGAGGATGCAGCGCAGAATCTGTTTGGCGGTGACTCCGTGTTGGAGGATGGCTTTGTCCTAATGCCCGATGGCGGGATGCGGGTCAGTGTGCGCACAGCCATGTCGGGTGTTACCCCGGCCATGGTTGATTGGTGGTTTGGTTGGCACGGCGATACACCCGCCAAATACAAGCTCTGGCATCCCCAAGCCCATGTCCATGTCGGATGGCGGGAGACGCCACCTGCTGGCGCAAGTGGCCGTGCGCTCTATGTTGGACAAACCTCGATTGTCGACGAGTATATCGGCAGCACCTTGATCCGTGGCGCGATACGTTTTGTGTCGCCACGTTTGTTAGGTTTCACGGACCGAAGCCTTGAAGACGATCAGCAAGCCACCATCGTTTGCGCGCGGATTGGTCTTGGTGATGCGCCAATTGATGTCGGCTATCTTGCACACCATGTCCGAGCGGTGTCCGGGGGCAGCGAAATGCGGTCGCGGTTCTGGATGGGGGGTCGCCATATCAGCGGTCGTAACCTCATGGGAGGCCTTGGCGCATCGATAGCAAAGCGCTTGCTTCACCTTAATGAGGCTGATGCCCGCTCGCTATTGGTTCATTGCGCTGAGGAAATGCCGCACCTCGCGAGCTTTCTCCCCGCGTTGCATGCAGAGTTTTCAGGCGGTGACCAAGCGGTTCACAGCAAATCTGACGTGAAGGGTTGAGGGCAAGACATGCGCATCCTATCTTTCTTAGGTCTCGGACTGCTACTGGTTTTAGCTGTGATGGCGCTGATCGGGTCTCGGCCGCAGGCCGTGCGTGTGCCACCGCGGCCTGCCCCGCTTGCGCCGCTGCAAGCGACAATTGCCATAGCACCTTTAGACCAAGCCCTTACTTTTGCGAGACTGGGTGAAGGTGCCGCCGCCAAGACTTTTGTGGTCAGCCGCTATCAAGATGGCGTGGTGACTGGGGTCGATTTGTCACCGCTTATGAAGTCAGGTGAAGATTCCATTGCAGCTTACAACCGCCTTGGGTATGAGCCAATAGTCGCTTTCGTTACCGCTGCAAAAGCCAATGTCATTCAGGAAGCGGCAACGCTAGCTTTGCCCGTCGATTTGCGGGCCGTACATGCGGCCGCTGCGACGAATTATCCCGAGCACGCGGATGAAGCCAAAGTCAAAGACGGCCCATTCATCTTCGCCAAGATCGCCCAGCCAACATCAGCGCGCGCTGATATTCCTACAAGCAAGGGCCTGCTCGATTATGAGGTTGAGCTTTGCCTCGTCACGCTCTCTGCATTGCTCGTGTCAGGCGGCGCCAATGGAGGCTTGATCCTGTGCAATGATGTCACTGATCGAGCCGCTTTGTTGCGCGGGGCCGACATGGATGACGTTGCATCTGGCAAGGGCTTCACCGATGGCAAAAGCGGAATTGGTTTTCTGCCCGTTGGCGACCTATTCGTTGTACCCCGCGACCTGAAGGCTTTTGTTGAACCATTGGAGCTACGCCTGTCTGTTAATGGCGAAGAACGTCAGCGTAGCCGCGTGACCAAATGGATTTGGGATCTTGACCGCTTGCTCCTCGAAACGGCTAAGCGGGCTGGTGTGAGCTGGAGTTGGCGTGAAGGCACAACGCAATTGCCAGTCAGTCGCGAAGGCGTGCTGCCAGACCGAACGCTGGTTCTGGCAGGCACGCCGGCGGGTACAGTCTTCAAGGGCCCAGGTCCTGCGACGATTGTGCGTGGCGGCTTTGACTGGCTAGCAGGCTTTGGCAGGGGTGATATTGTCAAAGCGGTGATCGAGCGAACGATCACGGATGACAGCGCCTCCCGCGGCTATCTGCAGCAAGGCGACGTTGTGACCATACAAGCCGATAAATTGGGCACTTTGGAAAACCGCGTCAGATAGAGCCTGTTAGCACTTGCCATTTCGACTGTGCATTAGGGTCTAGTAAAAATCAGCACGCCACCGATTGGACTTTTGGGGGCTTGATCAATCAGTGGGCCTTGCGCAGTTGCGGTAATGCGACTTTCAGCAACACCGCGACTGACCAGAATCTGACGGACAATCGCTGCTCGTTCTTCCCGGTTTTCTAAGCTGGACGGCGGACCATCATCACCTGAGATCGACACCAGCAGGATGCGGCGCTTGGGGCATTGGGCCAATTGGTCTTGCAGCCGCACCACAACTTGGGCTGCCAAGGGGCTGAGCACGCTTTCACCATGAGCGAAATAGACGCGTGTGGCCTCCCCCGCGCAGACATCGTCACCCAGAACGATTGCTTCGGGGGCTTTTGGTGTTGTCGCACAGCTTGCAACCAGAAGGGAAAGCCCAATCATGCTACAGCCCATTCTCGCTCTTAGACACACCTTTCCCATCATCGCCCCCTGCTTAACCGCCCCCGGTCGGAACATACTTTCAAGCTACGGGACGGGCGCGGCCTTGTCGAGGGTCAAGTTAATCACGCCCTTTGCCCGCCACCCTCGAAGTAAGTGGATTTCTGAATCGATTGACCTAGCTCTTTAGCCAATGTCAATCAGGATGCTTCATGAAAACATTGCGCTTTATTTTTGGGGATCAACTCTCGCCAACGGTGTCAGCTCTAAGGGGTGCTGATCCGGGCTCAGACGTCATTTTGATGGTGGAAGCACAGGCTGAAGCTGTTTCGGTTCGCCATCATAAGAAGAAGATTGCTTTCATTCTTGCCGCCATGCGGGCTTTTGCTGACGAACTGCGCGCGACAGGCTTTCAAGTCGATTATGTGAAGATGGATGATCCCGACAATACGGGTAGTTTCAGCGATGAGCTTGATCGTGCCATCACCCGCCACCAGCCAGATGCCCTGGTGATGACCCGGGCTTCAGAATGGCGTGTTTTGGAGATGCAGCGCCTGTGGGCGGAAAGTCTCGACCTCAAAGTCTCGCTGCTCGAAGATAGTCGCTTTCTCTGTGAGGAAGCGCAGTTTCGTGCTTGGGCGGCGGGTCGCAAGGCTTTTGTGATGGAGCATTTCTATCGTGATATGCGCCGTCGAACGGGGCTCTTAATGGAAGTTGATCAGCCTGCTGGCGGCAAATGGAATTTTGATCATGATAATCGCAAGCCTGCTAAGCCAGATTTGTTCATGCTGCACCCGCGCCGCTTTTCCCCGTCCGCGCAAACGCAAGAGGTTATCGATCTGGTGGCCGCACGATTTGGCGATCATTTTGGCGATTTGGAGCCCTTTTGGTTTGCGACTAACGCGGCTGAGGCACAGCTGGCCCGCGATCATTTCCTAACCCATCACTTGCCCCGCTTTGGCGAAACCCAAGATGCCATGCTGGAAGGCCAAGCCTTCCTCAACCATGCGGTATTGTCACTTTATCTCAATGTGGGATTGCTGGAGCCTCTCGATTTATGTCGGCGAGCAGAGCAAGAGTGGCAGGCTGGGCGTGCACCATTGCCAGCGGTTGAAGGCTTTATTCGACAGATAATTGGCTGGCGAGAATATGTGCGCGGCATCTATTGGCTGCATGCGTCAGACTATACGGCCTTCAATCATCTCGATGCCAAACGCCCCCTGCCCGCACTTTATTGGACTGGGCAGACAAAAATGGCCTGCATGCGTGCGGCAATCGGTCAAACCAAACGCGAGGCCTATGCCCATCATATTCAGCGCTTGATGGTGACGGGCAATTTTGCATTGCTGGCAGGGCTCGATCCTCATGCTGTGCATGAATGGTATTTGAGTGTCTATGCTGACGCGTTTGAATGGGTCGAAGTACCCAATACGATCGGCATGGCACTATATGCCGATGGTGGCATCATGGCTTCCAAACCCTATGCAGCCAGTGGCGCTTATATTAACAAGATGAGCGATTATTGTGCGAACTGCGCCTATGACCCTGCGGTGAAGGCGGGCCCCAAAGCCTGTCCATTCAATCCGCTTTATTGGGATTTTATTGGCCGTAATGAAGAGAAGCTTGGCCGCAACCCGCGCATGGGCCCTGTATATGCTACGTGGCGCAAAATGGCTCTAGGGCGGCGCGACGAGATTAAGGCTGATGCACAACGTATCTTGGAGGCCTTAGACAATGGCAACCTCTGAACCTCTGGATGAAGCGGGTATTAGCGAAGTGATCGCGATGGCCTTGAGCGACCATGTGAGTTTTGACCATATCCGCAGCCTCTATGGGCTTAGCCCGGACCAAGTCAAAGAACTGATGCGCACCAACCTCCGCCCCGGTAGTTATCGCGCGTGGCGCAAGCGTGTTCGTGTTTTCTCGGACCGCCGTGCCCATTACAAATCGGCCAAGACCTTAACTTAAGTGCACGCCTCGTACTTAGAACGTCTTGTCATCGGCAGCGGACAGGGCTTGGCCAAATGGCTCGCTCGATGCAGTGTGACGGAGACTTGAGCTATCTTAGCAGGGTTGGATTGGTAGACATGCAACATCAGCCTAAACTCGTGATATTTGATTGTGATGGCGTCTTGGTCGATTCAGAGCCTATCGCGAATGAGGTTGGGGCTGAATGGATTACGGCACTCGGTTGGTCGATGGACGCGGCTGAAGCGCGGGCTCGCTTTTTAGGGCTCTCTGACACCGCAATGTTCGCGCTGGTTGAACAAAAGATAGGCCGTTCAATCACAGCCCACGAGATCGCTCAGAATCATAAGCGGATCACTGCGCGATTTGAGGCGGAGCTACGAGCGATTCCAGGTGTTGCAGCGGTCGTAGAAGACTTAGCTGCGCGATCTTTTCCATTGGCCGTCGCCTCGAGTGGGGAGCGCGCAAAGATCCTTACCAATTTGGCCAAGGTGGGTTTGCTGAACTACTTTGGTGACCAGATTAGTTCGGCGACCGAAGTGGCTGAAGCCAAGCCTGCCCCGGACGTTTACCTGATTGCCGCGCAAAAGGCGGGTTATGAACCAAGCGACTGTATTGCCATAGAGGACAGCCCAAACGGGGTTCTTGCTGCTTTGCGCGCTGGGATGCAAGTGATCGGTTTTGCGCGCGAGACGCTAGCACCAGATTTGACCGCGGTTGGTGCCCATCAGGTTTTCGTAACCATGGCCGAGGTTCATGCGTTTTTGAAACAAGCCCTCTGACAGCTTATGCCTATGGTTGGTTTGCCAGTAGTTCTGCCGCATCGGCTTCATCAAGCGCCACCATCGCTTCACCTCTGGCAGCCAAGTCTGCATCGAGGACTTCGACCAGTGCGAACTTCTCCCACCACAAAATCATGCTTGGGCTGAAATTTCCCGCTTTCTCAAAGAACGCTTGATGGACAATGCGCCAATAGGCTAAGCCACAATCCCCTTCGCCTTCTTCAAAGGCAAAATCAGCATCAATTGCGTCAAAGTGACATTGGCCCACAGATAGGGTCTCGATGACAGCTACTGGCCGGGCATTGGCGGTAACAACCCAATTCATGCCAGGCTTTGTTGGATTGTCCTCTTGCCCGCTCCAAACGGTCGCGCGTTTACGCCCCGCAATGATCAGTCCCGCAAGGCGCTCCTCCATATGGCTTGATCCAAAGCTAGTCGTGGGCAAGTTGCGCCACCATTCAGAAGGCTTGGACATGAGTTGCAGAGCTCCCATCGCAATGCGGCCTCTATAACACAGGGGCACTGTCTGCTTAAGTCAATTGAGGGTGTCCAGAACCAAAATCTATGTACGGCAACTCGAGCGTGACGCGTAACCCGCCCAAAAGTCCATCGGATAGTTCGAGACTGCCGCCATAAGCTTGAACAATCTCTTGAGCGATACTCAATCCCAAGCCGGTGCCACTGAGATTTACGTCAAACTTTTGTCCTCGTGACAGAGCCATGCGCCGTTGATGGGGCTCAATGCCTGGCCCATCGTCTTCAATCAAAATGCGCAGCGATGTCTGATCGGAGATAGTGCTAATCTTGATCCTTGATTTTGCCCATTTACGTGCGTTGTCGAGTAATGACCCAATAAGCTCTGTCAGGTCACTTTGATCCAATTTGGCCTTATGGTCTGGATCGACTTGGATATCCCAAGTTAGGTCTTCTGTTGTGCTTGTGCGCGCCAAAGCGTTCGTGATCTGATGAATGATTGGAGCGAGTGGAACTTCAACACGGCGTCCAAGCATGGGCCCATGGATATTGGCGCGCGCCAAATCGCGCGTTGCCCGATGTTCAAGACCACTAACAATATCTCTTATGGTCGCGGCCGCATTGGCTTGGCCAGCACCTTCGATTTCATCCGCCCGGGCTAATAGAACCGCTAGAGGTGTCCGAAGGCTATGAGCCAGGTCTGCTGCGCGTTCGCGCGCTTCGCGCGCTTGGCGCTCTCCTGCATCAAGCAGGGCATCAAAATCGCGCGCGAACGTGTCCAACTCGATGGGGACCATTTCCTTTAGTCGTCCTCGTCGGCCGGAGCGTACTAAAGCCAACGCACGTGACGCCTGATTCAAAGGACCCATCAATATGCTACCTTGCACAAAGGTGATGATTAACAAAACCACGCCTAAAAAGATGAAAACGGGTGCCGTATCTAGCATGATGGCATCGACTTGGCCCTTCAGCAGCGCGCGATCAATTGCCACTGCAAATCGCCAGCTATGCTTCCCTTCAATGCCTTCTGGAATCCTGCGTTCAAGCAAGAGCAGGTCAACACCATCTGGTCCTTTGGCAATATGTCGATGGACAGTACTCAAGGGGAGAATGTCGTTCGGGAGCTCGATTGTGAATGTCACTAGAGATCCAGACCTAACAATTGCTTTGGATTTATCATCAACAACCTGCCAGTACAGGCCTGACAATGGCTCCTCAAACCTTGGATCCGGCAAAGTCTTTGGTACCAAAGTGACGACGCCATTTTCCAGCTTCAGCCCACGTGTCATGAAGCGCAAATCGGCCTCAAGTTCGGCAATTGTGCTTTGTTGGACGTGGTGTTCAAATGCGGCACGAAACCCGATTGCTGAAATCAAAGGCAGAATGACTGCGCTTGCAAGACCCACGGCCCAAAGCCCAAAGCGTAATGACTTGACCATCAAATCTGCCCTATGGCGTCGATTGGGTTCCACACGTAGCCATAGCCGCGACGCGTCATAATCCTGTCGGGTCCAATCTTTCGACGCAAGCGCATCACTGCTGCTTCGATCGCATTCTCCCGCCGCAATTCATGATCACCATAAACATCCTCGCAGAGACTGGCTTGAGAGATTGTCTCGCCCGGCGCTCGGATAAGTGCCGTTAGAATTCGGAATTCCAAAGGTGTTAGGTCGATTTGTCCAGACCCATCTGAAACACTGCGAAAACGCAAGTCGATTGTAAGTTCTCCGTCCCGTATTAGGTTTTCTGCTTGCCCTGCCCCACGGCGCAGCACCGCGTGAATACGTGCAATCACCTCGTCTACAATAAATGGCTTGACGATATAATCGTCTGCCCCGGCGTTGAGGGCATCAACGCGCTCTGTCCAACTGCCGCGGGCTGAAGCGACCAGCACAGGAAGTTTTACCCCATCGGCTCTCCACCGCTTTAGGACTGATAGGCCATCCAGCTTGGGCAGATTCATGTCCAGAATTGCGAGATGGAAGGGTTCGGTATCTCCTTTGGCCCAACCAGCTTCGCCATCTGCAACAAGTGTCGGCAGAAAGCCAGCTCGGTCCAATGCGCGCACAAGTATCGAGCCAATCTCGGGTTCATCTTCAATGATTAGAACGCGCATTCACCCTCCAACCACTTCACCTAGCTGAAAGTCGCTGACAGTTTCCTGACAAAGTCGATCAGGCTTCTGCTTATTCGTGACCTTTATCCAGTTTTCTTTGACCTTGTGCGGAGTAAGTCATGAAGCTGGGAGATACAATCAAAGCCGATCCTTGTATGTTGTGCGGCGAGATCGAACGGACAGTGGTCGGTACCGTAGGACGAGGATTAAAGCCACTTACAACAGTTCTCTGTGACGGGTGTGGCCTGGTCAGTCATGATCCGCTGCCGACAAGGGCTGAGTTAAATGCATTTTATGCTTCAGACTACCGTAAGAGTTATAAAGGCGTTTTAAAGCCAAAGGCTAAGCATTCGTTGCGTGCCCAACGTAGTGCCGCCCTTAGGGCCGTGCGCCTCAAAGGCCTAATCCAGCCCGGCAGTCGGGTCCTCGACATCGGGGCATCGTCGGGTGAATTTGTCTATATGATGGGTAAACTTGGCTTCAAGGCGAGCGGGGTTGAACCCAATGACGGCTATCGGCAGTTCGGAACGATGACCTATGAAATTGAGGTCACCAATCAGAAATTGGAACCCGGTGCCTTTGGAACTGGCATTTTTGACTTGATCACGTTGAATCATGTTTTCGAACATTTAGCTGAGCCGCTGGATGCGTTGACCTGCTTCAAGCACTGGTTGGCACCAGGTGGGCTGTTGTTCATTGAGGTACCAAATATCGAGGGCGTCCAGAAGCAACGAGGCAACCTTTTCCATTATGCACATGTCTGGAATTTTTCTCCATCCACGCTGAGGGCGGCGTTGTCTCTCGCAGGATTTGAACCCATCAACAGCCCACAATGTCATGGGACGTCTTTGGTGTTTAGGGCGCGCATTGAACCTGCCCCGGTGGAAATTGAAAACGGCCAGGATCATGCAGCGCTATTGCGCCGGCAACTACTCAAAGAACAGTCCCCGATGTCTTATTTTGCTTCTGGTGCCCCCGTGCGGCGTCGTTGGCAGCGGCTCTTAAGAAACTTCGATGAAATTATTACGACGGGGCGGTTCACCAACCTGCAATCAATGGCGAACGCAACATTAACAGACGCCCAACAAACCCACCGCCTTTCGCTCGACACTCTAAAAACCTATGTCCGGCACCCGTCTCATCAACAAACTCTCACAAACCGGTGAGGTCACGACTTTGTCGGTTGCGCTGTAGCGGGGTTGACCCCATGTTGGCTGCGTGTGGACCGGGCCCCTCTGGCAACTCCAATTTGAGTTGCGATGTCGGCCACATCTGAGTCCTTAGTAAGGCGCGGTGTCAGGGTCCCTACTCATTCCCTCAATTCGCGTCTCTCGGGCTCTGCCATGCATAAGCATAGAGGAGCATGAAATGAAACTTGGACGTATCGAAGCCCTAAAGAGCCAGCACTCAAGACTTGAAACTGAGTTGGCTGCCATGGCCAAGCGCCCCTTTCCAGAGCCAGAATTGATTACAAGGCTGAAGCGCCAAAAGCTTTTGGTCAAGGATCAGTTGGTTGCGGCGGGTGTAATGTCGCCGCGCCCTGAACGGGCCATGGTCTTCAGCCATTAGGCCCTACAAGAAAAGGTAAGCGCACCCGCCCCGACCGCTTACCTAGGGTGAATGTAGACCAGAGCGGATCTTCCCATTCACCCACCAGGCCCTTGCGCACAGCTCGCCCCCCAGTTCGTGCGCAAGGGCCATTTGCCGCTTTTTGGTCCCGCCATTGACGATGATTGGAAATCTTATTGCACCAACCCACAATTGATCGGCTCTGGGTCCCTGATAAGCCAGTACAGCCCGTAAGCGTGGACACGGCTGGTGATGCAATTGGTTCCTGCGCAGGCCTCACCAGCGTTCCATTTGCGATTTTGGTCAATCGATCTGCTGGCAGCTTCTGCTTGTTTGGATTGGCGCGCCTGAAGGCCGCGATGCGTCGCGCGGGCCTTCCGCAAGACGTGCCACTAATCCTATGCACAGGCAGTGAACTTCACGATCGCGCATTGGATCTTGTCCGCCAAGGTGTTCAGACGCTTGGCATTCTCGGCGGCGACGGTTCGGCACGCACAGTCGCTTTAGCCTTGCGTGGCTTGGATGTCCCTATTCTGCCTTTGCCGGGCGGTACCTTAAATCGACTCTGCCACCGGGTTCATGGCCATGCCGACCTCGGCCGGACCTTGCGAGATTTGGGTCAAGCCAGGCCAATCTGGTTGGCTGGCGGTTTGGCCAACGAGCATTTGTTCTTGGTGGCCTCTGGCTTTGGTCCTTGGATGGCGTTTCATACCATGCGGGAGACGTTGCGAGGACATGGCCTTTGGGCAGGCCTGAGTGCTCTCAAGACACTGCGGAGCGACTTATTTGCTGGCAGGCTGCGACTGAGCGCCAATAGTCAAGCCTTTGACGTCGTGATCGCGGCTCCTAGTCATGTGGATGACGCGTTCGGCCTTGGCACAAAGGACCGTAACTTTCCCGAGACGCGACTTGAAACCGCGCATGCAAGGCTCAGTAGTTTTGGCAAGATACTATGGCTGGCTATGGCTGTCTTATTCCGACGCTGGCGTAATCTGTCCTTTACTATGACCCAGATTTCAGAACGCATGAGCATCAGTTGTGACGACGACGAGATCATAGGACTTGTTGATGGTGAGAAGTGTCAGTTTGGCACTCACCTTGTTTTACGGGCTCTGCCGCGGGCTGTACTGGTGCTCTCCACAAGGCGCCCACAAAAATGGTAGTGGAGCTGCTGTCAGAAATTTAGAGCGCTAAATGACCATTCTTGTTCACATCAGCGATGTGCACTTTGGCGACGCGGATTCAGCCAAGCTGGAGGCCGCTTTGAGCGCTTTCGAGCAGATTAAACCGGATTGTGTTCTGATGACGGGAGACTTGACCCAAGAGGGCAAGCGTGAAGAATTTGCCCAAGCTGAAGCTTGGTTTAAATTGGTCAAGGCCCCTATTGTTGGTTGTCCAGGCAATCACGACACGCCGATGTTTAACCTGGCTCGGCGTCTAGCCAATCCGTTTGGCCGGTACAATCGATTGGGACTTCGAACGACTTGGCAGTCCAACGATAGCTCAATCCATATTGAAGCTGCCAATAGCGCACGGGGATTGCAATGGCGTTTGGATTGGTCACAAGGTGACTATGGTCAGTCAGAGGTCATAGAGGCCTTGGATAGATTGGGCCGCTCGCGTGCTGAACATAAAGTCCTTGCTTTACACCATCCGCCCCAAACCCCAGTTGGCGCGTCGGTGACAAGTGAACCTTTAGGTCTCAAGCGATTTGTAAAGCACCTTAACCTAAATCGGCCAGACCTTCTTTTATGTGGTCATGTACATGCTGCATTTGATTTTCCGGCACCTGTGCTCGCGGGCGTTAGGGTCATGACAGTGCCTTCTCTGGCTTCCTCGCGGGAGCGTGGCTTTGGTTCAGGATTTGGTGTGCTGAATTTCGCAGCGGACAATGGGACAATAGTGCGCACGATTTGGCGCTATCAAGAAGGCTCGTTCAAAGAAGTCACTGAGCCTTCAAAAGGCACCGCTGACATCTCGGGCTGAAACAAGGGCGCGCCCATTGGCTAACACCGTTCCGCTTTCACTTTGAACTTGCGTGCTTAGATCAACTAAAGCCTTCTCGGGCCGCAATCGGGTGATGGCTACCCGTGTCTGCACGCGTTGGCCTGGCACGACACTGCCCAGCCAGTGGGTCTCTTGTTTCAGATAATTGGTGCCTTGCCCTGGAAGGTCCATGCCAAGCGAAGTCGAGATTAGGCCTAAAATATAGGTTTGACTGGCCAGTGTCTGAGCGGCCACGCCAGTCAAAGGCTTTTCCCCCGCCCGTGCTTGTAAGTCTTGCAGGGTTTGGAACGCATCGGTTTCAAGTGAGGTTTCGCTAGTGGATGTCATGCCAATCGCGAGCGGCACACCTGCTGCGCTGGTCACCGCGCCAGCTTTTTCCTCAGCCACTGCCGCATTGATCTGTAGCCGACAAACGACGATGCCATCATGACGGCGGGCAAGCTGCCACGTGTCGCCATCACGGGCGACCTCCAGGGCCTCACCCGCAAAGGCTGGGGCTGGAAACATGGCGGACGTTGTTTGTGGTGCAGCAGAGAGACCTGCGGCGCGCACCAGCCAAGCGGTTAACATCGCCCCATGCGCAACTGTGCGCCCAAATCCGCTCCGTGCAGCAAAGTCTGGATCGACGTGAATAGGATTGGCATCGCCAGATAGCTTTGCAAACAGGTCGAGATCGTCTTGCGTGGGTGTCAGGATCATGGTCGCGGGATCAAATGCTTTTGGATTTTGCCTGCTGGCGTGCGGGGAAATTCGTCGAGTACAGTGACATATTTGGGCACTTTATAAGGAGCCAAATGGTCGCGACACCAATTCTGTAAGGCTGAAGGATCCGGCGCGCTGTGATTGGGGCGAACAAGAATGAAGGCGTGACCCACTTCGCCCCAACGCGCGTCATCAACACCGATGACGGCTGCTTCTAGCACGGCGGGGTGCAGGGCGAGCACATTTTCGACTTCAGCCGGATAGACATTTTCTGCACCCGAAATGAACATTTCTTTGAGGCGGCCGACAATGTAGAAGCAGCCGTCGGCATCCTTGCGGGCGAGGTCGCCTGTTTTCAGCCAGCCATCAGGCGTGATGCTCGCTGCAGTCGCCTGAGGATTACCCCAATAGCCCGGGGTAATACCTGGCCCACTTAGCCACAGCTCGCCGGTATCACCCGCAGGAACTTCAGCTCCATCGCTACCGATAATGCGAGCCTCACATAGGATTTGTGGTTTGCCGACAGAGCCAATCTTTTGCGTGGCTGTTTCAGGGTCTGCCAAAAAGACGGTTGGGCCGGTTTCCGTCATTCCCATGCCATTTGCGACTTTAGCACCCCGAAGCGCAAAGGCATGAACCAAGGTATCTGCCAGTGGCGCGCCGCCGCAGCCCCAATGTCGGACCTTGTCGAGCGCAACACTTCCAAATTCCGGGTGCAGACTTAGGGCCTGATACACAGCGGGAACGCCAAAGAAAGTTGAGATGCTGCCTTTGGCCAAAAGCTCGATCACCCGATCGGCTTCAAATCCGGGCAAGATCAAGACCTGTCCGCCTGCGAACAAGGTTGGCAAAGTATGCAAATTGATCCCGGCTGTGTGAAACAACGGCAGGAAATTCAAAGTGACATCTTGGCTGCTCAGATCAATCGCCTGACCCACATTGACGGCGTTCACATGCGCCATGCCATAAGTCTGGATCACCGCT
>JBEAVQ010000061.1:0-30796 GCA_041160865.1 Pseudomonadota bacterium
TATCCTGAACATTGGCCTGAAGCCATGTGGGCGAAAGACGCCAAGCGCATGGCGGAAATTGGTATTAGCCAAGTGCGGATTGGTGAGTTTGCTTGGAGCAGGATTGAACCAACACCGGGTGTGTTTGAGTTGGGCTGGCTCGACCGGGCGATTGAGACCTTGCATCAAGCGGGCCTGCACATTGTCTTGGGCACGCCGACGGCGACGCCGCCCAAATGGCTGATTGATGCCCATCCAGATGTTTTAGCCTTGGACGCGCACGGCCGAGCGCGCCATTTTGGTTCCCGCCGCCATTATTGTTTCTCAAGCCTGACCTATCGGGCCGAGTGCGCGCGGATTGTGGAGGCTTTGGCCCGCCGCTATGGCAATCATCCCGCGATCTCAGCTTGGCAGACCGATAATGAATATGGCTGTCACGACACGATTATCTCCTATTCCAAGGCGGCTCGCGAAGGATTTCGTGCGTGGTTAGCGGCCAAATACCCCTCCATCCAAGCCCTAAATCAGGCGTGGGGCAATGTGTTTTGGAGCATGGAGTATCGGAGCTTTGCGGAAATCGACCCGCCTGTGGAGACTGTAACCGAAGCCAATCCGGCCCACCACCAAGACTGGGCACGCTTTGCCAGTGATGAAGTTGCCGCCTTTGACCGAGTACAGACAGATATTTTGCGGGCCCATAGTCCGGGCCGGGATGTGCTGCACAATTATATGGGCATGTTCACCGCCTTTGATCATTTTAAGCTGGGTGAGCAGCTCGATGTTGCTGCTTGGGATTCCTACCCACTTGGCTTTCTGGAACAAGCTTGGTGGCCGGACGCCACTAAGGAGCGCTTTTTGCGCCAAGGCCATCCAGACTTTACCGCCTTTCACCATGACCTCTATCGCGGCGTGGGCCGTGGTCGCTGGCAAGTGATTGAACAACAGCCGGGGCCGGTGAATTGGGCACCGTGGAACCCTGCCCCCTTGCCCGGCATGGTGCGCGCTTGGACGTGGGAGGCGTTGGCGCATGGCGCTGAATGCGTTTCCTACTTCCGCTGGCGACAAGCACCTTTCGCGCAAGAACAAATGCATGCTGGCCTGTTGCGACCTGACAGCGTGGAAGCAGAAGCAGCTGGCGAAGCCCGCCAAGTGGCCGCTGAATTGGCCGCTGTTGCCGGAGCAACAACCACCAAAGCCCCCGTCGCGCTTTTGTTTGATTATGAGGCCATTTGGGCAAATGGGATCCAGCCGCAAGGCCGGGACTATCGCGGCCTTGAGCTGCTTATCCACTTCTATAGCGCCACGCGACGCTTGGGCCTGTCGGTAGATATCGTACCGCCAGGTGCAGATTTAGGCGGCTATCAGCTGATCCTGTGCCCCCTGCAGATTTTCTGGCCAGAAGGTCTGAGTACAAGGATCAAAGCCAGCGGAGCAGCTTGTGTTTTAGGGCCGCGTGCGGGTTCCAAAACCGATGATTTTCAAATTCCCGCCAATCTTGCACCTGGTCTGGCGCAGGACTTGATCCCGCTGGTGGTGAGCCGCGTTGAAAGCCTGCGGCCCGGCCATGTGGAACAGGCAGGGCAATTCAAAGTGACGCGTTGGCTGGAGCATATCCAGACCGAGCTTGCGCCAGAAGCCTCTACCGACAGCGGCCATG
This sequence comes from Pseudomonadota bacterium, assembly GCA_041160865.1. Taxonomy (GTDB): domain Bacteria; phylum Pseudomonadota; class Alphaproteobacteria; order Caulobacterales; family Aquidulcibacteraceae; genus Aquidulcibacter. The sequence goes on from JBEAVQ010000061.1 coordinate 1,637, forward strand.
GGATTTGGTATCACACAGACAAGGTGGACTATCTGGCCTGCTGGCCTGATGCCGAGCTGATAGACAGCGTGCTGCGACGGCGGTCCGAAGAATTAGGCCTAGCCACGTTAAGCCTGCCAGAAGGATTGCGCTTGCGCCAACGCGGCGCGTTCATGTTTGCGATCAATTATGAAGCCGCGCCGGTGCGCTTAAGCGATCATATCGTCGACGCGGAGAAATTCGATTACGTCATCGGCGGGCCAGACTTACCGGCAGCGGGTGTGGCGGCGTGGCGGCTTAAGTCAGCTTAGGTCCATCCGCCAAAACATCGCCAGCCAGATAGAGCGAGCCGCAAATCAAGACCCGTGCGGGCCCTTCTATCTGACTTAAAGCCAGCTTCAGCCCATCCAGCGGCGTGTCGGCAGGTGCGGCTTCAAAGCCCATGGCACGCGCGAGTGTTGCCAGTTCGGCGGGTGGCCGCCCGGCATCCGACGTTCGGATCGGAACCGCGATCACTTCAGGCTGGAGTGCTTGAAAGGCTTGGAAAAAGCCCGTGGGGTCCTTGGTCGCCAACTGACCAGTGATCAGCACTAAACGGCGCGGGTCTTTGGCTTGCAAGCTTGCCATATAGGCAGCCGCAGCCGCAGCACCATGGGGATTATGTCCGCCATCAAGCCAGAGCTCTGCCCTCGCTGAAGCTGCAGCTTCAGCAAACGGTCCTGCTTGTAGGCGCTGCATGCGGGCAGGCCAGCTAACGTTTTGAACGCCTTGCGCGATCGCTTCCTCCTCCAAGCCGTACAGCGTCATTGCCACGACGGCTGCCCCTGCATTTTCAAGCTGGTGGTGGCCGGCAAGGCCCGGCAAGGGCAGGTCCAGCAAGCGGTCTTGGGTTTGCACAATCAGTCGCCCGCGCTCTGCATAACAATCCCAATCCCGGCCAAAAACCAAGAGCGGCGCGGCCAGAGCTTCTGCCCGGCGCTCAATCGCAGCCAAAGCTTCGTCAGCTTGACGCGCGACAATGCAGGGTACATGCGGCTTTAAGATACCAGCCTTCTCGCCCGCAATCTTGGCCAAGGTGTCGCCCAGCATCTCTTTATGGTCAAAATCAACCGGGGTGATGATGGTCAGCTTAGGCTTGGTGACAATATTGGTCGCATCCAAGCGCCCACCGAGGCCGACTTCCAGCAAGGTCAGGTCTGCCATGGTCTCGCTAAAGGCAACGAAGGCGGCCACGGTCTCGGCCTCAAACACGGTCAGCGGAATTTGATTGCTAATGGCTTGGATCCGGTGGCCAATCTCCAGCAGCGCTTCTTCCTCGATGAAGCGCCCTGCAACCCGCCAGCGCTCGTGGATCGAGACCAGATGCGGCGAGGTATAGGCGTGAACCGAAAGGCCTGCGGCTTCTGCCATGGCGCGCAAGAACGCGACCGTAGAGCCTTTGCCATTGGTGCCCGCGACATGAATGACCGGCGGGATTAAATCTTGCGGACGGCCGAAAGCCTCCAACGCCGCCGCAACGCGGGCAAGCCCCAGGTCAATCTTGCGAGGAAAGCTATAAAACAGGTCAGCGGCATTCATGACATTAAAATCGGCTCAACAGGCGTATAAGATTGGCTTCGGCTTTCTGTAGCGTCAGGCGCACCATGGGATCAACCTCTGGCACGCTGGCGAGGCTGGCGCGCACTTGGGCCAGATCAAACAATGCTTCGCGGCCTTCGGCGGACAACACCCGGCTCTCGATCCAGCCAACAACGGCCAAGCGTTCTCCCCGTGTTACGGGCTCAACCTCATGCAGCGTCGTTGAAGGATAAAGCACCAAGCTGCCCGCCGGCAATTTGATGACTTGGCGGCCAGCGGGCTGATCAACACAGAGAGCGCCGCCATCATAGCTGTCAGGCTCAGACAGAAACAGCGTGAAGGAAAGGTCTGATCGCACGCCATTCATGTAGGCATTATCGACGTGCAGGCCATAGGCCATGCCTGGTTGATAGCGCGAGATCAGGATCGGTCCATAGGTTTTCACCTGTGCCGCAGCTTGAAATACATCGTGGCGTTCGAGCGCGCGCTGGACAAATTCAATCAGCGCGTCAGCTGCACCACCCTTTGCTTGCTGGTTGTTCTTCACCGACTTCGCCAAAGCGCCAGCCGTAGCTTTTCCATCAACGAAAGACAGCGTTTCGACCTCTGAACGCGCGCGCTCAAGGTCTTCAGATCCCAGTATCTGATCCATAACGATCAACATCAGCACCCTACCTGCAAACGACACGAAATAGTGATTTTCGTAGCAAGGAAGTAGACCATGATTGAGTTCAAGCCCCGCATGTGGACCTTGATGGGTGTCAGCGCAATGGCCTTAGTCGGTGCTGCGGCATGCCAACCAGGTGGCGAAGCTGGAACCTCTGCAGCGGATGGTGAAAAGGCTGCGGCATCCAGTGCGGCGGGCGAAGGTGAAGGGGAAGGCGCAAAGCCCGCCCCGGCTCCGGCGGCCGCCCGTGCAGGTGGTGAAAGTGGGGAGGCCGGTGCTGCGAACGCCTATTCCAACGTAGACCCAGCTTCTTGGTTGGGCCTACGTGTGAGCCACCTAAGTGGCTTCTTGTTGGTTGCGCAGAAATCCTTTGCGGCAGGGCAAGTCGATGATGCTTCGGTCCTGATCGCGCAAGGACTCTTGGAAGTTTATCTGCCAGACGCCCCGGAGTTAGACAGCAAAGTCAAAGACTTGAAGCCGAGCTATGACGCCGTGGTGGCAGCCATTGATGGCAAGAAAAGCAAAGCCGAGATCGAAGCAGCCTTTGCGAAAGCCTTTAAAGTGACGCAAGCCGCACAGGCTAGCGCTGCCGCCTCAGAGAGCGACGTGATCAAAGGCATGTTAGGTATTGCATCGGGGCTTTACAGCGGCGTCGTCCATGCAGACGGCAATGACCCAACTGAGTATCAGCATGCTTACGGGGCTGTCTTGGCGGCCGAGCAGGCATTTTTGAGCGCACAAAGCAAACTTGCCGGCAAGGATGAGAAACGCACTGCGCAATTGGCAAAAGACATCGTCGCGTTGGCGGCTTTGTTTCCAAGCGTGACCATTCCTGAAGCCCCTGCTGCAACGGCTGCGGTGACGGCCGCCGCCTCGCGAGCCGAACTCGCACTCTCTGGTATAAAGTAGGGACTTTCGCGCGGGGACCAGTCTCCCCATATGGGGATAATGCAGAATTACGCTTTCTCATTCCCAGGCTCATTCCCGCGTGAACCCAGCCTTGATGATCTCTCCGTGATGGCAGAAGAAGCGTTTGCGCGTTTGCCAGAGCCCTTCCGTATTGCGTGCGGGCGGGTGGTATTTCGGGTGGCAGAGGGCGCTGATCCCGCCACCTTGCATGGCCTTGGCTTGCGCCACCCATTGCAGTTAGCCGGCCTTTATCGCGGGGCAAGTGTCCGGGCAGATCTGGCCAACTCAGGTTTCTTGCCACCGCCGGAAGTCTGGCTTTACCGAGCAGCCATTGTGAATGAATGGCGCATATGCGGCGATGTGAGCCTTGAAGATATGGTTAGCCACGTGCTGGTGCATGAGATTGGCCATCATATGGGCCTTTCTGATGCTGATATGGAACGGCTGGAAGCAGAAGACTAAAGCGCGTTTTGATCCGTAAGGATCAAAGTTGCGCTTCAATTTAAAAAGAGAGCGCGTTTTGATCCGAGAGCTGGCTCGGGGAATTCGGACAGGTGCTATAAGTGGATGGACTGCCTTCGCGCGGCATAGGATCCTGCGCTTGGGAGACAGACATGGCACGACGAGTGAGACGCAATCGTGGTGAAGCGTTTAAGGCGAAGGTGGCTTTGGAGGCGGTGCGCGGTGAGAAGCCGCTGAGCGAATTGGCGCAACAATTTGACCTGCGCGCCAACCAGATCAAACAATGAAAAGACCAGTTGCTGGACGGCGCGGAGGAGTTGTTTGGCGGGCGGACCGCAGAGCCGGCGGCAGCGATAATTGACCTCAAGACGCTCCATGCCAAGATCGGAGAATAGACGCTCGCGAATGATTATTTGTCAGGTGCGCTCGAGAAAGTTGGCATGGTGAGCGCAAGGCGATGATCGACAAGAAGCACGATCCTTCCCTGGTGAAACAAGCCAAACTATCAGGATTTTCGTGCGTGGTGGAGCCTGAAGGGGACTTAGGTGCTTCCCGATGTCAGAGAAGAAGAGTTTACCCGCGATAACCAATGAGGTTTTGAACCAGCTATTGGCGCAGGGAGATATCAAAGACGCTTTTGTGAGTGGCGGTTTGTTTGACGCCTTGAAGAAGGCGTTGGCTGAGCTTGTTTTGAATGCTGAGATAGATCATCATTTGGAGACTGATGAAGCTGAGCGACAGGATAACCGGCGCAACGGGGTTGGTCGCAAGCCGGTAATGATCGACACGGGGTAAATAGGGATCGCAGTGCTCCGCTACCGAAAAGGCCGCTTTGATCCCCAGTTGCTTGGCCAATTCCAAAAGGCCAACTTTGGCCTTGAACACTTTACCTTCCATACGTGTCATCATCTTGATCCTTATCGAGACGGCCCACAAGCGCTGCGATACTTGATGGTCTTCGCGCATGTGGGCCTGCACCGCAATTCAGATCAAATGTCCGATCATGTTTATACTTTTACAGTTTATGCGCGTCAGTATTTGACACATTATGCGCACCGATCATTCTTCATGTCGATGAAAGCGGGTTTCTTCGACATATTTTATTGACGTGTTGATGGTATCGACATATTGGATTTATATGTCGAAAAAATCGAGAATATGTACATGAGAACGTGGGGCTGGGATCCGAAGCGACCTTATAATGATCTTCCACTCTTACCGCCTGATATGGAGCGGGTGGAAACACGTGGCGTTCTCAAACACTGCATCGCGGCGCGCGCGGCCCTTGGTGAGCTTAAAATGGCCGCGGAACTCATGCCCAATCAAGCCATATTGATCAATACCTTGCCGATGCTGGAAGCCAGGGCCAGTTCAGAGATTGAGAATATTGTCACGACCGCTGACGAATTGTTTCGTCATGCTGGCAGAGACAACGCACCAAGTGATCCTGCTACAAAAGAAGCTCTGCGTTATCGCAGGGCCTTGTCAGAAGGTTTTGAAGCGTTGAAAGATTACCCTCTGACCACGCGGACAGCCGAGCAGATCTGCTCCACGATAAAGGGCGTGGAAATGACAATACGTAAAGTGCCCGGCACGAAATTGGAAAATGCCAACACAGGTGAGGTTATTTATTCCCCACCTGAAGGGGCAGATCGCTTGCGAACGATCCTGTCCAATTGGGAAGTTTTTATGCATACGCGCGAAGACATCGATCCCCTCATACGGATGGCCATAGGACATTATCAATTTGAGGCCGTCCACCCTTTCACAGATGGCAACGGAAGGACTGGCCGCATTTTGAACAGCCTGTTCTTGATTGAAGAAAAACTTTTGACGCTGCCGATCCTCTATCTGAGCCGCTACATCATGGTGAGCAAATCAGATTATTATCGCTTATTGCTGGAGGTCACCAAATCAAACGCCTGGGAAGATTGGATTATCTACATCTTAAAAGGCGTAGAGGAGACCGCGATCTGGACATTGGCTAAAATAACCGCGATCCGTGAGCTACAGATGGACACAAGTCGCTATATTCGTCAGGTCTTGCCCAAAGCCTATAGTCATGAACTCGTGAACGTCATTTTTGAACAGCCATATTGTCGAATAGCTAATTTGGTGAATGCCAATGTCGCAAAACGCCAGACAGCCTCCCTCTATCTTAAGCAACTCGCAGGTATCGGTGTGTTGCGTGAAACCGAAGCTGGAAAAGAAAACCTCTATGTTCACCCGAAACTAATGGCTTTGGTTACCCACGACAGCAATAGTGTCGAAGCCTACTTTTAAATGCCTTTCATCTCTCGCGTGACGTCCGGCATTGGCTAGGACTGCGAATGCCACGGACTGCTGTCGGGGCGAGATAGCAGTCAATTCCATCGCGGACATAGTCTTAGGTTTCTTGAAAGTCGGGAACACGTCCTAATCGGGCGACGCGGTTAGGGCCTGAGTTGTAGGCGGCAAGTGCCAGCCGGATATCGCTAAACCTGCCAATTTGGACGACAAGATAGCGCGCAACAGCCCGAAGGTTCTGTTCGGTATCAAAGGCATTGGAAACCCCAAGCTCTCGCGCGGTGCCCAGCATCAATTGTGTAAGACTGAGGTGGTCCCCGGATTTCGGACAGTGAGTTAAGCTGGTATCAACTTGATGAAGGGTGAGACCTGATATGAATAAGAGAAAGAGATACGGGGCGGATTTTAAGGCAAAGGTGGCTTTGGAGGCGCTGAAGGGCGATTTGACATTGGCGCAATTGGCGACAAGGCACGGGGTGCATCAAGGGCAGATTTTGAGTTAGCGTAAACAAGCCGTGGACGGCAAAGGTGCTTGGCGCGACAATGTCTTTGTCGAGCAAGTCTGAAAGTCAGTCAAATACGAGGAAGTCTATCTGCGGGCCTATAACAGCGTGGCCGACGCCCGCGCCAATCTGGCCAAATATCTGACCTTCTATAACACAAAACGATCCTACCAAGCCCTTGACGGAAACACCCCAGACTGAGCTTGCTTCAACCCGCCACAACCAATCCCGGTTGCGGCATAACAACGCCAGTCATCCACTTATAAAGCGGGATTGACCTGTCCAAACAAACCGAGCCAGTTCACTGTTAGCATCAAAGTTGCGCGTAAACTCTGAAATCAGGGCAGAGCCTTAAACCCCGGGCTGATCTGGCGGGCTTTCTTCCATCGGTGCGCCCACCAATTGTTTGCTGATGAGGCCATAGACTGCCAATAAAAATAGCACCAATGCGCATAGAACAAAGGGTGCTTGGTGACTAACGAGCGCATAAAGGCCTGCCCCGAATATAGGTGCAACGACAAATCCAGCCCCATTGGCCGCGACCACAAGCCCTGCAACACTTCCCTGATCATCTTGGCTGACGGCGAGTGATGCTCCACCGGTAAATCCTGGACGCGCCAACCCAAAGCCCAGTCCAACCAAGGCTTGCGCAACCGACAGCGTACCAAAACTATCACCAAAAGCGGTCAAAGCAGCGCCCGCACCAGTTATTAGACAACCCCAAACGATCAGGCCGCGCGGGGAAAGACTAAGGCGAGGGATAAGAACCAATTGTGCGATGATTTGCGCCATCGCCCCTAGAGCCAAGGCTACGGCACTGAGTGTTGCCCCTTCTCGTGGCGTTACGCCCAGTCGGTCGATGAAATAGAAGGATACTTGCTGAAACATAACGGCGGTAACTGCCGACAAAATCACACCAAACAGCAACCAAGGACGAACAGAAGGGTTGAGTGCCAACCGCCAAACTGAGGAAGGGGCCGCCGATTTTTTAGCGGTTGGAGTAATTTCGATATTCGGCAAGAAAAAACGGGCCGATAAAGCGCCGATAATCGCCAAGATGGTGGTGGCGAACAAAGGTGCCAACAAGCCCATATTGGCAATCATGCCTGCAGCTAAAGCAGGACCCGCGGCAGACCCAAAAGCAAAGGCAGAGGTGACAGCTGCAATCTCTCTGGTCCGAATTTCCGGTCTGGTGGTGTCGGCGACATAAGCCTGTGCGGCTGGATTGGTTGCAGAACCAAAAGCCCCAAAGATCAAGCGCGCAGCCGCCAAACCGATAAACAGGGTCAGCCAGTGGAAATGATCCATCAAACCTATCGCCGCGATCACGGTGAAGGTGCCGGTCGATAGCGCATAAGCACTTAGACCCATCACAATCATCGGCTTGCGGCCTTTAGTGTCGCTCATACGACCCCAAACAGGGCTGGTCAGCACCCATAGAACAGCCGACAAAGTGAAGATCGCCGACACTGACCAATCCGGCATACCGGTTTCACGCGCAATTGGCGGCAGAACCGCAAACAACATCGAATTCCCAATCCCAACAATTGCAAGGCATGCAAACAAAAGCCGGTAGGTCTGTTTGGGATTGTTTGGATTGTGACTTTGGTCGGCCATTGGGCGGCAGCTCGTCTGTGTTTGATTTAAGCCGGAGTGGAGCGGGCCAAAGCCTCGATGGGTCATTCTTCCATGAGGCGTTTCTCGGCAAAGGCCAAGTAAATTCGGCATTTGATCGATCTTTGAAAGACTTCAAAAACCTTTTTTGCACCGCCTGTTAAGTCTTGTCCTGTATGAATGCGGGCAAGCAGTTTGAGTGTCTGGTGCGATTTGGCACCATCCGATTACTCCAGAATGGGTTAAGCATTATGTTTCTAATCATCGGGCTCTTGATCGTTTTTGGCATGGTCTTTGGTGGGTTTGCGCTCGCCGGAGGCCACTTCGATGTGATTATCGCTGCAGCACCGCTCGAATTTATGATGATCTTTGGTGCCGCCATAGGTGCCTTCGTGATTGGTAACTCAATTGAAACCATCAAAGCGACCGGCGCTGGTATCGGCAAAATTGCCGGTGGTCCAAAGTGGAAAGCGCAGGATTATCAGGATCTATTGGTCCTCTTGTTCGCTTTGACCAAAACTATGAAGGCTAAAGGCGTTGTAGCCTTGGAAGCCCACATCGAAAAGCCAGAAGATAGCGCCATTTTCAAACGCTATCCGAAGATTTTGAAGGATCACCACGCAACTGACTTCATCTGCGACACCTTGCGCATGATGACGATGAACTTGGATGACCCCCATCAGGTCGAAGCTGCAATGGAAAAGCAGTTGGAAAAGCACCATCATGAGGCACATGGCCCATCGCATGCCCTACAATCCATGGCAGACGGCTTGCCCGCTCTAGGGATTGTGGCCGCCGTTTTGGGTATCGTGAAGACCATGGGGGCCATAACCGAACCCCCAGCAGTTCTAGGTGGCATGATCGGCAAAGCGCTAGTCGGCACCTTCTTGGGCGTGTTCTTGGCCTATGGTATCGTTGGCCCGATGGCGACCCGTTTGGTCCAGGTCTTGGATGAAGAGCATCAATTCTACAAAATTATTATGGACGTTCTTGTTGCCCACTTGCATGGTAACGCGGCGCAAGTATCAGTAGAAATTGGCCGCGGCAGCGTTCCAAGTTCGCTCGCACCGTCTTTTTCCAAGCTGGAAGAGGCCCTGAACAATATGCCAAACGACGCATAAGTGATCCAATTCATCAGAGAAACTAGATTTACTGATAGCCGATTTGACCTAAATGGGGCTTAGCGAAGGATCAATTGTTAATGTTAAGCGATTGATATTGCCTTTAGTTAACAAGGATTTCCACTCGGAGCAGCTATGCCGTTGCGGGTATGGACAAGGCATTGTTACAGCAAAAACGCATGGCAGACTTGGCAAAAGTTGCTGATGTAACGCTATTGCTTCAAGACGAGACACCTTCTAATGAAGCCGTCACTGCGCCCGAGACGAGGCGTTCAGGGCAAAGAAGGAATTTAGACAATGATCGAGCTCAAGAAGCTTTTCGCAGCAGCAGCAGTTGTTGCAGTTCTCGGCGTTTCCGCATGCGGCAAGCCAGCTGAAACCACCAACACCGTAGACGCAGCAGCTACTGAAGCAGCTAACGTTGTTGACGCAGCAGCTACCGAAGCAACCAACGCGGTTGACGCAGCAGCTACCGAAGCAACCAACGCGGTTGATGCAGCAGCTACCGAAGCAGTCAACGCAGTTGACGCAGCAGCTGGTGAAGCTGTGAACGCTGTCACCGAAGAAAAGAAGTAAGTCACTTATTTTCGCTCAGGCGAAAGTAGATGCGCGAAAGGCCGCCCAATGGGCGGCCTTTTTGCGTTAGAACCCTCTAAATACGCGGGCTGGTAGAGCAAGGAGTGCCGAAACATCGTGACCACCCCTGCCGTGCGCCTGCCCCTAGAGCCCGAAATCTCTTTTGACGACAGAGGGCTCATCCTTGGTGAAGCCTTTCACGATAGCTATTTCTCCCGCGATGATGGGCTCGAAGAAACGCGTAAAGTATTTTTAGAGGGATGCGGCCTGCCTGAGGCTTGGCAATCAAGGTCGCATTTCACCCTTGCAGAACTCGGCTTTGGCACCGGGCTGAATGTGCTGGCAACTTGGGATTTATGGCGTAAGACCCGCCAGCCCGGCCAGATACTCCACTTTATCACCACTGAAGCTTTTTTGATGGCGGCTGACCATGCCGCAAAAGCCCACGCGCACTGGCCAGAACTGGCCAACCTTTCAGGGCAACTTTTGGCGCGCTGGCCTGTGCGGGCTTTTGGCAACCAGCGGATCTGGTTCGAGGATGATGGGTTCTGTCTGACGATCCTAGTTGGGCCCGCGCTGCGTAGCCTGCAGGCGATGGACTTTAAGGCCGATGCTTGGTTCCTCGATGGGTTTGCACCAAGCCGCAATGCAGACATGTGGTCGCCTGAGCTTCTCAAAGAAGTGGCACGTCTGTGCGCGCCCGCAGCCCGACTTGCGACCTATTCTGTTGCCGGGGCCGTTCGCCGTGGCCTTGAGGCCTGCGGCTTTGGCGTCTGCCGTCAGCCGGGTTTTGGCTCAAAGCGCCAACGACTGGAAGCAGTTTGGCCAGGCAAGCCCGGGAACGCGCCTACCAAGCCAGTCTCTGTCCTGGTAATCGGTGGCGGCATTGCAGGGGCCGCAGTTTGCTTTGCCTTCGCGCGCAGAGGCGTTCGGGTTGAGCTGGTAGATGGGGACGCTTGCGGCCAATCCAAGGCCAGCCATAATCCGGCAGCGCTGGTCATGCCCCGTTTGGACCGTGGCGATACACGCGAAGGACGCTTTTTCCGGGCAGCTTATCTTTGCGCGACCAGCCTCTATGCGGGTATGGGTGGGGAAATTTTTGCGCAGACGCAAGTTCGGGAATTGCCTGGCGATGACCGCGACCGCATGCGACTCGACGACTTGGGCCACAACCCACCCTTGCCACCAGAGCTACTAGGCAGGATTGATGCTGGTGGCTTGCTTCATCGGACCGGTGGCTTGGTTTATCCTGATCGTCTGTTGCCCTGCCTGAGCCAAAATGCCACCCGGCACCCGGTGACAGTGGCCGCGCTACACTATCAGTCTGGGCAGTGGCAGGCCTCAAATGAAGCAGGCGAGATCGTGGCCGAGGCGGCGGTTTGCGTGATTGCCTCTGGGACCCAACTAGACCGTTTTGTGAAGCTGGACACAGAATTGGAAGGGCGTGCTGGCCAGATCAGCCTGGCGCAAATCGACGGCACTTTGCCTGAAACAGCTTTGGCAGGTGGTCCTTACGCCGCGTCATTTCACACCCAACTCTTATTTGGCGCAACCTTTGACCCTTGGGACTTGAGCCGATCTGACAAGCCCGACGTGCTGGCATCGGGCCATCAACGGAACCTAGACTCCCTGTCCAGCATTGCGCCAGACCTTTCCGCCCGCATCAATCTTGCCACTGCCTTTGGCCGTTCCAGTGTGCGCGTTGCCGCCAAAGACCGTCTGCCAATTGCAGGTCCCGCTTCACCAAAGGTAAGCCAGGAGGGACCCAGTTTCTTTGCGCTGGGTGCGCTTGGCTCGCGCGGATTTACCACCGCGCATTGGTTGGCCGAGCATGTCGCGTCCCTGGCTTGCGGCGAGCCTAGTCCTCTGGAGCGTGACGTGGCCGCAGCGGTATCTCCTAAGCGCTTTGAACAGCGGCGTCAGAGAGCTGAAACGCCCCGCCAACTTTAGAGCGATAAGCCGCTAGTAAGATAAGCACAGCTTCGTCGGCAATGTGAACTTTCTGAACTGACTTTCTCTCTGTCGAACTGATGAATAGCCCATACCAAATCGTCTGATGTTCGATATAGACGCTTAACAGGCGAAAGGCTTCCTTGACCCGACGGGGGTCCAGCACCCCACCGGTTGCACAGGCCTTTAGGGCGGGCATGCACATCTGCTCAAGAGCAGGCCGGAGTTGGTGAGACATCGATCGAGGGAACGAAATCGGAATGCTGTTGTGCTCAACTGAAGCCCTGATCAAGTCTCGAAACAAGGCCGAAGCACAAAGCTCTTGATAGTGATCGCAGGCTTTCAAGTGCTCACTCACCGGATCGCCCTCCTCGGCCGAAGGCCGAGCAAGTATCTATAGCTTTTCAATACCATGAGCCAACACGGCGCAGTACAAGATATCCTTGGACCGAAACGCCTTATAAATCGACGCCATTGAGTTCTCGCTGCAGGCGGCAATGTCGCTTACCTTCGTATTCACAAAGGCAAATTCTAAAAAGAGATCTCATGCAACTTTGAGGATGTTTTCGACTTGTTGGGCTCGCATCAAATCTTCCATAGTTTCTCCCAAGCGGATTTTTCCACAACCCTTAGTAAGGTTGAAGTTGCATTCCTGTCAAAATTTCGTCACCCTAGGTTAGTATTTACCATCCGTAATTGGTTAGAAAGTAATTTCTGCGAGTTAGGGCCATGACAAATTTGGCTTTTCCCAGCAATGAAGAGGAATCGGAGGCCCTGCCAGACGATGTACTTCTTCTGGATCGGCGACGCGATGATCGCGCTCAAACCTTCTTAGGGATCCGCTTTTCAGGCTTTGACGCGGAGAATCTGCTGCGGCGCGTTGAAGAAATAGGCAGCGCCAAGCGATCCTTTGTCTATCTCTGCACGCCCAATGTCGATCATTTGGTACGCCTGGACCGCGAGCCGGAACTACACGACCTTTATGCGAACGCTTGGGCGAATGTGAATGATAGTCGAATTCTAGAGACTTTAGCCGATCTATCTGGCTTGGCCTTGCCCGCTTGCCCGGGCTCTGACTTAACCCAAGCCTTGATTGAACGCTGCATTGACCCTTGTGAGCCAGTGGTCGTTATCGGTGGCACAGAGGACGTGATTGAAACCATTCGTGCTCGTTATGGCTTGTCCGATCTACGCTGGCATGCACCGCCATTTGGCCTGCGCACCAATCCAGACGCGATGGCCGAGGCTGCAGCCTTTGTGGCTGCTAATCCCGCCCGGTTTACCTTTCTATGTGTCGGCGCGCCCCAACAAGAAATATTGGCCAAATTGATCCACACGCAAGGACGTGCTGTCGGTATTGGCCTATGCGTCGGCGCATCTATCGATTTCCTATCAGGCAGTCGTAAGCGCGCGCCGCAATGGATGCAGCAGTCGCGTCTCGAATGGTTGTTCCGTCTTTTGGACGAGCCCCAAAAGCTATGGCGGCGCTATTTGGTTGAGGGACCAAAGATTTTTCGGATCTGGATAAGCTGGCGGAAGAGCCGCTAGAACCTACAAAAAGCCGTGCTCGCCCATCCAGTCTTGGATTGTGGTAACCGCTTCGGCAACTTTGGCTGGTTGACCGAGATAATAGTGGGTCGCTCCATCAATGGCATGAAAGCTGGGCGTGACTTGGGTAAATCCAGCGCGGATCCGTGCGGCGTGCGACGGCGTGCACGCATCATCGGCCAAATTTTCCACCACCAAGGCGGGCACCGTGACGTGAGCCGCGCAGGCGGGACCATCGGCCCGGCTTTCCTCAGACCATTGCGACAACCAAGACCGGAGACTTGAGTAGCGCGCAAGGTGCGCGGGGCTCATGTTCACTGTCTTTGGATCAAATCGTAGGGTCCAGCCAGCGGAGATCCGCCATAGTGCCGTGAACCACAAAACAGTGCTCCCGATTGGCCTCGCCACGTTTTTTGAAATCTTCCAGTCTTTGATGGACATCAGCAGTGATGCGGGCAATTCGGCCGAATTGCGCCTTTCGGTAGAGGGCTTGGAAGGCATCTGAAAAGGGAGGTTGATGGGGTGCATCTGGTGCATAAATATCCAGCTCGGCATCGCGCTTGTCTGGATCCAGTTCATCCACAATGGCCGGATCAATCCATTCCGACAAAGTAATGGCGCGGCTGACATGCGCCGCCAATTGCATCACACCGTCGGCGGGGATGAGGCCCGCACCCAGAACATCCACCAGATCGCCCGCAGGGGTTGCCTCAATCGTTGGGTTTTGGGCTTGGGATTGGTAGAAGAGCGACAAAGAGCCGCCACCGGACCACCCGGCCAGAACCACTTTCTCAAAGCCCAAGACTGTCTTGGCGTGACGCACGTAGCGTCCGAGATCAATCAGCACCTTCTCCATGATCAAGGCCGTGTCATTATGGGGATAGCGCGACCCGCACGTCATGACCGGGATACCAGCATGGGCCAGAGCAATCGGCATGGGCAGATAATTCATCGTGCCAGAAGGGTGCATGAACAGGACGATGGTTTTGCACGGGGGCCCATCTTTCGGCTTGAGGAATTGGCCCTCGCACAGCACCCAATCCTGATTGCCGCCATAGGTCTCTTTGAAGCCAGACTGGTCCTGAAACATCAAGGTGACTGGCAAACGGTTGATGGGGTAACGGGTCACGCTCTCGCCTTTCTTGCAACCAAGGTGCGATATAGTCTATCGCCAATTTGGGAAGACCTCGCAGGCTTTGAGGCTTGCAGGGAGAAGCGCGCACAGGCAAGAACATTCTTATGCAACGCTTTCCTTTTTTCTTCGCACTGATGGCTTTTATAGCAGCGGCACTGGTCGCTATCGCGGCCCTGCCCTTGGCCCAACAGCAGGGCCAAGCCGTCGATGGGCGGCAGACCAATTTGGGCCGGGTGGTTGAGGGGGCGGAACTGGCCCAAGTCCGGCCAGCAGAGGGCTTCCCAATTATGGCACCTCCCGGACCACGCGGCGACCTTGAAGGCGTTCGCATGACGGCAACCAGCGCTTTGGCCCCCGATGCCCGCTTTTCGAAAGGGGTCCGCCTGAACTTTGGCGGCGCCTTGGCCTCCCATGTTGTCGGGGGTGCCACGACCGTGCGGGTGATCGTCAAGTCCACCGTGCGTTTACCCGCCAAGTCCATGGCGATTGGCTTTGTCGCCGAAGGCCCTGTCAGCTGGAGCGAGCAGGCCGTTGGTCCAGCCTTCACCAGTGTGACCTTTACCTTGCCCGCAACCAACACCAAGCCACGCGCCCTTGCGATCTGGCCCAGCGTGCAAGGCGGCGAAGGCGGCATTGAGGTCAAAGCCATCATCTTCTCCAAGCCTGACGCAGCACCCGCACTTCCGAACTAGAACCAAAAAGCACGAAAGCTTTCCCCATGAGCCAATCGCCCGCCATTCTAGCCGCCCACCGCGTCCTTGACGTCGAGATGGAGGGTCTGCGGCGTCTGCAAGCCTCGATTGGGGCGGAATTTGCTGCCATCGTTGAAAAAATAGGCACGATGAAGGGCCGGCTGATCTGCGCGGGGGTTGGCAAGTCGGGCCATGTGGCGCGCAAGATCACCGCGACCTTGGCCTCCACCGGCACGCCCAGCCAATTCATCCACCCGACTGAGGCCAGCCATGGCGATATGGGCATGATTGGCACAGACGACATCTTGCTGATCCTCTCCAAGTCCGGCGAAGTGCCCGAACTGTCGGACATGATCGCCTATGGCAAGCGCTTCAAAATCCCCATCATCGCGATGACAGCCAATACCGAATCCGTGCTCGGAAAAGCGGGCGATTATCTGATGCTCTTGCCAGAGGCACCCGAGGCCTGTGGCGAAACCCGTGCACCCACCACCTCGACCACCATGCAGATTGCTTATGGCGATGCGTTGGCGGTTGCCCTCCTGGAGCGACGTGGCTTCACCGCCAGCGACTTCCGTGTCTATCATCCAGGCGGCAAATTGGGCGCGATGCTGAAGTCCGTCGCCGATCTGATGCATAAGGCCGACGAACTCCCATTGGTGCGCGAGACCACGCCCATGATGGAGGCCCTCCTCATCATGACAGCGAAGCGCTTTGGCTGCACCGGCGTGATCGATGGCCAAGACCGCCTGATCGGCATCGTGACCGACGGCGACGTGCGCCGCAAAGCCGGGGCCGACTTTGCCCATCTAAAAGTACGCGACGTCATGACAGCCAGCCCCATGGTGGTCAGCCCGCATGCGCTGGCCGCCGAAGCCCTCGCCGAACTCAACCAATCCGGCCGCTCGGTCGTGTTTGCCGTTGATGAGGAAGAAAAGCCTGTTGGAATCTTGCATTTGCATGATTTGTTGCGGGCGGGGGTGATGTAGGTCAGGTCGGCCACGCAGGTATGTCAGCAAAGCAACTTTTGCTGCAGGACGGCTCTAAGCTGCGCTTTGCTCTCATTCGAGCCGCCCGACAATTCTTCTTGCGTAAGCTGGGGTGACAAGGGGTGAAATCGGCTTCGTCAACGCGCGATTTTGCGCGTGCACATTCGAACAAGGCCTTTGCGGAGGCATAGGCTGCAGCAATGGCCTTCCAAGCCAAAATCCTTTTATGCGTTGGCGAGCCCTCACCCGCGCTATAGACTAAAATAGAACGGCCACCCAACTGACTAGTCGGATGGCCGCACCGCCTTATCTTCGGGTAACTTAAGCCGCAGCCGAAACCCGACCTAGGGCGCATTGCTGCCACAAGTCAGACAGGGCCGTTACCAAGCGCTCAATATCGGCATCGCTGTGCAAGGGCGATGGCGTAATCCGTAGCCGCTCTGTCCCGCGAGGGACGGTCGGATAATTGATCGGTTGGATATAAATGCCCGACCGCTCGAGCAGCCAGTCGCTTATCATTTTGCACTTGACCGGATCGCCAACCATCACGGGGATAATGTGGCTATCATTGGCCATGCAAGGAATGCCAACGGCCTCCAAGCGACGGCGAACTTGAGCGACGCGGTCCTGATGACGCTCGCGCTCTGCAGCACTGGCCTTCAGGTGACGAATGCTGGCGCACGCGCCTGCCGCTACCGATGGTGGTAGAGCGGTTGTGAAGATAAAGCCCGAAGCAAAGCTGCGAATGAAGTCGCACAAAGCCGTTGATGCCGCGACATAGCCACCGAAGACGCCAAAGGCTTTGCCCAAAGTGCCTTCAATAACGGTCAAGCGGTCCATCAGGCCTTCACGCTCTGCCACGCCGCCGCCGCGTGGGCCATAAAGACCAACGCCGTGGACTTCGTCGAGATAGGTCATGGCGCCATATTTTTCTGCGACGTCGCAAATGGCAGCAATTGGGGCGATATCGCCGTCCATCGAATAAACCGACTCAAAGGCCACCAACTTTGGCTGTTCTGGCGGGAGGCTTGCCAGAACGCGCTCAAGATCTTCGGTGTCATTATGCTTGAAGATGCGGACTTCGGCGCGGCTGTGGCGGATGCCTTCAATCATCGAAGCGTGATTGCCTTCGTCCGAAACAACAACGCAGTTAGGGATCTTGCTGGCCAAGGTGCTCAATGCGGCCCAGTTCGACACATAGCCCGAAGTGAACAGAAGGGCGGCTTCCTTACCGTGCAAGTCGGCCAGCTCTTGCTCCAGCAAGATGTGGTAATGATTGGTGCCTGAAATGTTGCGCGTGCCACCTGCACCCGCGCCACACCGGTCAATGGCTTCATGCATGGCTGCGAGGACTTTGGGATGTTGGCCCATGCCGAGATAATCGTTCGAACACCAAACCGTCACTTCATGGACACCATCATCGGTATGCCGTGTGGCGCGCGGGAATTGGCCCGCATGCCTCTCAAGGTCAGCAAAAACACGATAGCGACCCTCGACACGTAGTGCGTCCAGCTGGCTGTTGAAATAGGCTTGGTAGTCCATGGTATTTCCCCTCCCGACAGCCTAGCGGTGCTTTCACCACCACCAAGCCGTTTTGTTATCTGTTTGGCAAGTAACTTACCAAACGGGTTGCAGCCGAACGTTGCTGGGCAGCTCATTCGATATTGTTGGTAATAGATAGAGACTGACGAAAGTGGCGCCGACTTGCGCAGTCCACCCTAGTCGTTTTAGGCCGTTCATAAAGCCGCCCTCGGCTTTGGCAGCATCGATCTTGTCGGACAGGATACGAAGACGCTCAAAGCCTGCGCGGAAGGTTGGATTATCGGTGTCTAGCATAACCGGGAAGACTTGCTTGGAAATCTCGGTGGTTAGCGAAAAGACCTGATAATCATAGTCGGTGGGGTTTACCCCTAAGGCCTTGTGGAAAGCCGGGCGGGCGTGGTCTCGCACATACATAGTGGCATAGACCGACAGCAGGAAGAACCGGATCCAGAGCTTGTTGGCACCTTGCAACAAACTTGGGTCAGCGCGCATGATCAAGGCGAAAGCCTCGCCATGGCTGAACTCATCATTGCACCATTCCTTGAACCAATTGAAAATCGGATGGAATTTGTGCTGCGGGTTGCGCTCTAATTGCCGGAAGATGGTGATGTAGCGCGCATAGCCAATCTTTTCTGACAGATAGACCGCATAGAAGATAAACTTTGGCTTGAAGAAAGTATATTTCTTGGTTTTGGTCAGAAAGCCCAAATCGACGCCAATCCCAAAATCCTTCAGCGTTTCATTGATGAAACCAGCATGGCGCGATTCATCCCGTGCCATATATTTGAACAAGGCCTTGATATCTGGATTGGTCACGCGCTTGACGATCTCAGCATAGAGAACACAGCCCGAGAATTCCGACGTGATCGAGCTGACCAGAAAGTCCACAAACTCGCGCCGCAATTCGGGATCTAAATCGTCGAGGCGGGTATCGAACGCAGCATCGCGCTTAAAGTGGCCGCGGCGCGGGTCGGCTGCCATGGCCGAAAGCATGTGATCCCATTCTTCACGAACCGAGGATACATCGATCTTATCCATCGCCTCATAATCGGTGGTGTAGAACCGAGGGCTCAACATCGTGTCGGTTTTGGCCAGTTGCGTGGTGTCGAGATAGGAATCGTCAAAAGTGGCTGCTGTCATGGCAGTTTCCCCGGTGTGAAGCTGACTTCATAGAGCTCAAAAAGCTCAAAATAAGAGGCGACTTTGATCCAAAGTCTTTCAAGGGCGGTCGCCCGGATTATCTGGACACCCCGGTGCAAGGTGCAGGATTCACCAAACGACAGCCGAATCGGGGGCCCCTGGACAATCATCTTGTCGCCCGGTCCGAGGATGGAGTCATCGTCCAGAGAGACATGTGCATGGAGGCTAGTCTCATCATGCTGAATCTCAATAGTACATGTTGTCACATGTGTGGCGCGCTTGAAGGCTTCGGGCCACGCCATAGTCCAAAACTCGGGCTGTTGGTGATAAGAATACGAATTGCTCATGCTCTCACCAATTCCATCGCTTGCGATGTGTAAAAACCACTGACGACGCGGGCACTGCGGCCAACTTTCCAGCCAGCCATGCGGGGGTCAGAAGCCACCGATTTTCGCAGGAAAGCCTCGCTGACAGGCTCAATCGCCGGTGCCCGGTCCGAGCGTGGGAACAACAGGCCGACGGCGTGCATCACGGTCAAAAGCGGGGTTTTTGGCGCGAAGGTGAAGACGATCGAGCCCGTGCACCTAGACGCCAAAGAAGCCAAGGCGGTCATGATTTCGTCGCGCGGATAATGGATCAAAGAATCCATCGATACGATATGGTCATAGGAACCATGAGCCGGGTCCAGCATATCGCCAACGCGGAAATCAATCGTGCCCGGAGCTGGATCAATGGGAGCCCGTTCGCCGGCCACCGACACAAGGCTGGCAGCGACATCCACGGCCACAACATCCGCGCCACGATGGGCCGCGATGACGGCCAGAGCACCCGTGCCGCACCCTGCATCGAGGATGCGTTTGGCTGTCAGAGACTCCGGCAACCAGGAGACCAGAATCTCGCGCATTTGGTCGCGGCCAGCCCGCACGGTTGCACGGATTTTGCTGACGGGCGCTGTCGAGGTCAGTTGCGCCCAGGTGTCTGACGCCGTGCGGTCAAAATAGGTCTCTAGACGTTGGCGGCGCTCAACATAGGTCGTGGTCAGCATGTCCAAAGCTCCCGATCAATCAAATCCAAGGAAGTCAAAGATATCGCGGTCCTTCATCGGCTCGGCCTTCAGTTCCTTCGTGCCGACCCACAACGAGGCAGCCAGACGAAGATATTCATTCTGAACTGCCTCGAGCTCGGGGGAGGGTTCCATTTCAAACAAAGTCGACTTCTTCAGACGCGACCGACGGATCACGTCTAGGTCTGGGAAGTGTGCCACGCGTTCAAGGCCGCAAGCCGCGTTGAAGCGGTCGATTTCGTCGGTATCCTTGCTGCGGTTGGCGATCACACCGCCTAGGCGCACATCATAGTTTTTTGACTTGGCTTTAATGGCTGCCAAAATCCGGTTCATCGCAAAGATGGAGTCGAAATCATTAGCGGTGACGATCAAGGCCCGCTCGGCATGCTGCAAAGGGGCTGCAAAGCCCCCGCACACCACGTCACCCAGTACGTCGAAAATCACCACATCGGTGTCTTCCAACAGATGGTGCTCTTTCAGAAGCTTCACGGTTTGGCCGACAACATAGCCCCCGCAGCCGGTACCTGCGGGCGGGCCACCAGCTTCGACGCACATCACGCCATTATAGCCTTCATAGACATAATCTTCGGGGCGCAATTCTTCGCTATGGAAATCTACGCTTTCGAGGACATCAATCACCGTCGGCACAAGACGCTTGGTCAAGGTGAAGGTGCTGTCGTGTTTTGGATCGCAACCGATTTGAAGAACGCGCTTGCCCAGCTTGGAAAAGGCGGCCGACAAATTCGAGGAAGTGGTGCTTTTGCCAATCCCGCCCTTGCCATAAATGGCGAAGACCTTTGCTTTGCCAATCTGCAAATTGGGATCAAGCTCTACCTGAACGCTGCCCTCGCCATCACCACGCAGTGATGGTGCGCGGGTGATCGGGGTCGCTCTGGGTTTCAGGCCGCGGGGTAGGTCTAATAGAGCCATGGGTTCTTCTCCTAGGTCAGGCAGCGGCGGCTGCGATGCCTTCCAAATTGTCTTCAAGTTCATCACTGGCATTGCGGAGCGCTTCCAAAGTCGCACTGTCGGGCTGCCAATAATTGCGGGCGTGGGCCTCCAAGAGGCGGTTAGCCATCCGGGCGGAAGCTTTCGGGTTTAGGGCGGCCATGCGCTGGCGCATGACGTCATCGAGCACATAAGTCTCGCTGATTTTTTGATAGACCCAAGGCTGAACCTGTCCGGTCGTGGCCGACCAGCCCATGGTGTTGGTGACTTGGGCTTCGATCTGACGCACGCCTTCATAGCCATGCGACAAGAGGCCTTCATACCAACGCGGGTTCAGCATGCGGGTGTGGGTCTCAAAGGTGACTTGCTCGGCCAATGTGCGGATTTTACCGTCGCCTTGAGTTTGGTCCGAGATATAGACGGGCACATCGACACCGCGGGCGCGCTTGACCGCCTTAGTGATGCCGCCCAACGTATCGACATAATGGTCTATCGTGGTGACGCCGAGCTCAACCGAGTCGAGGCCTTGATAGGTTAGATCGACCGTCTTCAAAATGCCTTCCAGCACAGCCGACTGGCGCATGGGTGGGCCCTTGCGGCCATAAGCAAAGCATTTACGGCTTTGATAGGCTTCGGCCAATTCGTTCTCATCCGTCCAGCAACTGGCATCAATCATCTGGTTGACATTGGCACCATAAGCACCGTCGGCATTGGTAAAGACGCGAAGTGAAGCGGTTTCCAGATCACAGCCGCTTTGAGCTTGTTGCGCCAAAGCATGCTTGCGGATGAAATTCATATCTTCTGGTTCGTCCGCACTTGCGGCCAGCCAAGCTGCTTCAGCCAACATGCGGGTTTGCAAGGCTAAGAGATCGCGGAAAATGCCCGACAAGGTCATGACCACGTCGATCCGAGGACGGCCGAGCTCTTCCAACGGAATAAGCTCTGCGCCACACAGACGGCCATAGCTGTCAAACCGTGGCCGTGTGCCCATCAGATAGAGCGCTTGCGAGATTGCGCTGCCTTCACTCTTCAGATTGTCAGAGCCCCACAGCACCATGGCGATGGTTTCAGGGAAAGCCCCGGTTTCATCCATATGACGGTCGAGCAGTTTGCGCGCCTGCCGTGCGCCGTCATGCGTGGCATAGGCGCTTGGCAAGCGGAACGGGTCAAAGCCGTGCAGATTACGACCCGTTGGCAGAACCGATGGTGTGCGAACCAGATCCCCACCAGGTGCCGGACGGATATAGCCGCCGTCTAGCGCATGGATCAGCGACGACAGCTCATGGTCGGTTTCGAGAAGCTTATTGCTCTCAGCCAAGAGTTCCAGCCGCTCAATCAGCGTACGGTTGGACTTCATGCCAGCCGCTTCCAAGGCTTCAGCAGGTATTGCACCGTTCACGAGGGCTTCAATCACGGGGCGGGTTAGCGCCGCATCTGGCAAGCCATTGGCCATCGCGAATAGAAGGTCAATGCGCTCCTCCGCCGAAGGGGCTTGGCCAATTACATGCAAGCCTTCTGGGATCAGCGCGTCATTCAACTCACTGACGCGGGCTTGTAATGTTTCAATCTCAACCGCACACGGCCCACTCCAGACTGGCGTAGCTGGGGCCAAGTCTAAAGCGGAGGCTTGAGTTTGGATGAGTTCGATCAGGCTGTCGCGATCGGTATCATCCGCTCCCTTTGCAGCGTGCCAACGTCCAATGCTCTCACGCAAGTCTTGCAAGCCCTTATAAAGGCCAGCTTGCACGATTGGGGGCGTCAAATAGCTGATCAGTGTGGCACCACCGCGACGTTTCGCCAAAGCGCCTTCTGAAGGATTATTGGCGGCGTACAGATAGAAATTTGGGATGTCGCCGATCAATCGCTCTGGCCAACAATCGCCAGTCAGGCCGACTTGCTTACCGGGCATGAATTCCAAAGCGCCATGGGTGCCGAAGTGCAGAATAGCTGAGGCCGCAAAATCCTCGCGCAAATAACGATAGAAGGCAGAGAAGGCATGGGTCGGGGAAAAGCCCGCTTCGAACAACAGGCGCATTGGATCGCCTTCATAGCCAAAGCCGGGCTGCAGGCCGACCAAGACACGCCCGAATTGTGCGCCGAGAACAAAGATGGAGCGACCGTCACTAAGCTGCCGACCAGGCGCTGGGCCCCATTGGGCTTCAATTTGTGCCAAATGGCGTTCGCGACGGACGTGATCATCAACGGGAATGCGAACATGAACATTTGCGTCCGTGCCAAACCGGGCGGCATTGCCGACTAAGAGCCGATCGCGAAGTGCATCGACCGAGGGCGGAACATCGACGTCATAGCCCTCAGCCTTCAGGGTTTGAAGCGTATTGTAGAGGGACGCGAACACCGCAAGATAAGCTGCCGAGCCAACCGAGCCCGAATTGGGCGGGAAGTTAAACAGCACCACCGCCAAGTTCCGCCGTGAACGCTCCGAACGGCGCAACTTTACAAGCTTTGCGACCCGGTCAGCCAAAGTCTCGGCCCGCTCGGGGCAAGCGCGCATTTTGGGCGGGCCGGTTTCTTCCTCGAACGTGCACCCATAGCTGCAGCCTGTGCAAGCCACACCTGTTCCATCCGATCGACCACCATATACGACAGGAACGGTTGCACCGTCCAATTCAGGGATCGCAATCATAATCGTAGACTCAACAGGGTTTAGACCCATGTGAGAGCCACCCCAGCCTTGCAACGTTTGAAACTCGAGCGGCTGGGCCGAAATATATGGCACATCAAGGTCTGAAAGGACTTTTTCCGCTGCAACAGCATCATTGTAAGCAGGGCCGCCAACAAGTGAGAACCCAGACAGAGACACGATAGCGTCAACAGTAACTCGCCCATCGCGCATGAAGAATTTTTCGATGGCTGGCCGGGCGTCGAGCCCGCTGGCAAAGGCGGGAATTGCTTTAAGGCCGCGCGCCTCTAAAGCTTCAATCACGCCAGCATAATGCCCTGCGTCATCGGAAAGAACGTAGGACCGGAGCAACAACACCCCTACGGTCCCGTTGATTTCACGATTGAGCTTTGGCAGGTCCTCTAGACGTTCGCTGATACGATTGTCCGCATAAGGATGAAATAGGCCAACCTCGGGATAATCGATGGGCGCGGCGGCATGCATTTTTGCGCGCAGTGCACGCCGTTCCCCATCTGCGTAACGTCCGATGAGGTTCTCGACCATCGACACAACATTTTCTTGTGAGCCCGACAGCCAATATTGCATGGTCAGAAAGTAGTTGCGCAAATCCTGAGCGGGACCTGGAATATACTTCAATAGCTTCGGCAAGCGGCGCAGCATTGCCATCTGGCCAGCACCTGAGCTTGCGTTGGTTTTGCTTTTGGTGCCCCGCAGCCGTTTCAGCATGGCGAGAGGCCCTTTGTCAGAACCGTCCATGCTGAAGTTACCAAGCTTGGTCAATTTAACGACTTCGCCTGCCGACATGATACCGATCAGCGCATCGCAATGGTCGCGGCGCGCGGTCAAGGCTGGCAAAACAGCTTGGATATGCTCGTCAATGAACATCATGGAGACGAGGATAATGTCGCCTTTCGCGATATCGCGCACACAAGCGTCAAGCGAACCAGCCTTTTCAGCCCAATCGGTGGCAGCATGCATGACCAGTTCAACACCGGGTGCTTCAATCGCTAAGGTGTCTGAGGCACGGCGAACCAAAGTGCGCAAATGATTGTCGAGCGTGACAATCACCACCCGTACCTGCGTGCCCCCATCATGTGGGCGCGAGCTATGGCCGTCTTCAGCGTGCGAAGTGGCTTTTGGCATCGTAAAGCGCCTCAATGGAGATGGTCTCTAAGCCCTGCTCGGCGGCGTAACGTTCCGTGTTGCGCTTGGCTTTGCCCCGGACGAAGAAGGGAATTTTCGACAATTCTTTGGTGGCTTCTGGGCTCCAATTGAGAACGCTGATGGTTTCTTGGGTTGCAACCTGCGCCGCTACGGGTGCGACTTCAGGCTCTGGCATTGGTTTTGCCGCAGCCTCGACCTTGGCGTGACCGCCGAGGTGGGAGGGCCCGGCTGCATCATTGAACTCAAAGTCCTCACGGAACATGGTCAACAAATGCTCTTCCAAGCCCATCACCAATGGATGAACCCAGGTGTCGAACAAGACATTTGCGCCTTCAAAGCCCATCACCGGCGCATAGCGGGCGGGGAAGTCCTGCACATGGACGGGCGCTGAAATCACCGCGCAAGGCACGCCAAGGCGCTTGGCGATGTGGCGTTCCATCTGCGTGCCCAGAACCAGTTCTGGCTGCAAGGCGGCAATGGTTTCTTCGACCAGCAAATAATCGTCGGTAATCAGGGCTTCGACGCCGAGTTCTGCCGCGCAAGCTCGAACATCGCGTGCGAATTCACGATTATAGCAGCCAAGGCCAACAACTTCGAAGCCAAGTTCTTCCTTGGCAACCCGGGCTGCAGCCATAGCATGGGTCGCATCGCCAAATACGAAGACGCGCTTGCCGGTGAGGTAATTGGAGTCGACCGATCGCGCCCACCAGGGCATATGCGAGCCATGCTGAGACAGCACTGGCTCTGGGTCGACACCGGCTAAAGCGGCCACTTCACGAACAAATTCGCAGGTGGCTTGGAAGCCCATCGGAATGGTGCGAACGGCCTTTTGACCATATTGACGCTCTAACCAACGCGCGGCTGTGTCGGCAATTTCAGGATAGAGGACGACGTTAAAGTCGGCTTGTGGCAAGCGGCGGACATCGTCTGCTGTGGCACCCATCGGGGCAGCGACGTTCACGTCAATCCCCATTTGATCGAGCAGGCGCGTGATTTCAATCACGTCGTCGCGGTGCCGGAAGCCTAGCGCCGTTGCACCCAAGATGTTGCAGCTTGGCTTTGCGCCTTCAGGCTTTGGGGCCGGGGCTTCAGTTGCCAGACCACGGACGATTTGATAAAAAGTCTCTGAAGCGCCCCAGTTTTCCTTCTTTTGATAAGAAGGTAGTTCGAGCGTGATGGTCGGGACAGGCAGGTTCAACGCGCGCGCCAAGCCGCCTGGATCGTCTTGGATCAATTCCGCGGTGCACGATGCGCCCACCAGCATGAGATCTGGATCGAAGCGCTCAAAAGCATCTCGTGCGGCTGTTTTGAAGATTTCAGCGGTATCGGTGCCAAGGTCACGCGCTTGGAAGGTGGTGTAGGTCACCGGCGGACGCGCGCCCCGACGCTCGATCATCGTAAACAGAAGGTCGGCGTAGGTGTCGCCTTGGGGTGCATGCAAGACAAAGTGGACACCCTTCATGGCAGTCGCGATGCGCATCGCCCCGACATGAGGCGGTCCTTCATATGTCCAAACCGTCAACTGCATGGGACTAAACCTTCAACACGGAGCGGCGATACAAGGGGCGTGCAAACAGGCCAGCAAGGTCACCAGCGCAATCAAAACCATGTACTGGCGAGAAGACGAGCTCGATTGACCATTTCGTCGAGATGCCTTCCATTTCGAGTGGGTTGGCGAGGCCCATGCCGCAAACAACCAAATCTGGCTTTGCCGCGCGACACCGATCGAGCTGGCGATCAACATCTTGCCCTTCACTCAAGGTGACGGTCTCAGGCAGATAGTCCATCTCAGCACTGAGGAGTTGGCGATTGAGATAGGGCGTGCCAACTTCGATCAGCTTCATATCCAACTCTCGCGACAGGAAGCGCGCGAGGCTGGGTTCCATTTGTGAGTCAGGGAAGAAGAAGATGCTTTTGCCCGCCAAATACGGCTTTTGGGCTTCCAATGCACGCTTGGCCCGTTCACGCCCAGGTGCCACGACCGCCAAGAAATGAAGCTCCGGAATGCCGAAGGCATCGGCGGCAGCTTTCAGCCAATGGGTTGTACCTTCTGCGCCGAACGGAAAAAGCGCAGGCAGATGTTGCGCGCCACGTTCTATCAGAGCACGGGCCGTTTCACCCAAGAAGGGCTGCGCCAACAGAAATTTGGTGTTTGGCCCAATCGCAGGAATGGATTGCGAATTGCGCGGCGGAAAGAAAGCAACAGGACCAATGCCCAACTGATTAAACAGACGGGCGAATTGGTCCTCCACAATATCGGGCAAGGTGCCGACGACCAAGAGTGAGGCAGGCGCTTCTTCGGAGGCGACCGGTGCTTCTGGGATCATTGCCACCAAGCACGCATCTTCACCTTGCGTGAAAGTCGTCTCAATTCCGCTGCCCGAATAATTCAGGACCCGAACCGAAGGGCTGTGCTTCTGGGTCAGCCGCTCTGCGGCGCGCGACAAGTCAAGTTTAATAACTTCTGAAGGGCAGGAGCCGACCAAGAACAGTAATTTGATATCTGGGCGACGCGACAGGAGCCTGTCCACTACTCG
This sequence comes from Pseudomonadota bacterium, assembly GCA_041160865.1. Taxonomy (GTDB): domain Bacteria; phylum Pseudomonadota; class Alphaproteobacteria; order Caulobacterales; family Aquidulcibacteraceae; genus Aquidulcibacter. The sequence continues at coordinate 28,681 of JBEAVQ010000061.1, forward strand.
GTCAAGTTCCTCGTTTGCATCCACAAGCCCGGCCAAATCCCGCTCTTCCATGATGGCGGTGGCAAAGCGAGGCTCAGCAAAAACCATCACACCAGCGGCGGATTGGATCAAGTGCGCGCAGGTCCGCGAGCCAACAACCAAGAAAAACGCGTCTTGAATTTTACGGTGCAGCCAAACAATCCCAGTAAGCCCGCAAAACACTTCCCGCTGGCCTCGCTCCCGCAAAACAGGGCGCGCCTCGGTGGTGGGGCTTATCAAAGTGACTGCGTCGCTCATACTCAAGATGCCCCATCTGTTTCGTGATGGGCGTGCTTTGTATGGGTGACCGAGCTAGAGCCCGCATGGGCTGGCCAAGGATTGGCAAATTGTAAAAGACCTTCGATCCAACGCGTTAGGATGGATGGCGAGGTTTTTTTTCGCTCGGAGGCTTTACCGACAGAAGTCTCAGAAACACGCCATTCGTGTGAGTTAGAAGGCTGCATCAACATCGGAATTCTCCAGTAGAAATCGGACCTCTGATAAGGTCATCCCGCAAGGTATGCCTCCCTCTTGTCTCTTGTCAATAGAAATAGACGTCCAAAACTTTTGACAGTCACAAAACGAACAAACCCTTGCAATTTGTTGCCGTGGTGAGACAGTCAGAGATGATGCAGGTAGCAGATGAGGTTAGGGTGGAATCTTCGAAAAGTCGTGCACCGGGCGTTGGGCTAGACGATCCGAGGATTGGTCGAGCGCTGAACACCCCGGCACCCGCACGCTCTCTCTGCACCGATTGTGGAATCTCGCGTACTTCAGACCCCAAACGCTGTGGGCGGGCGTGCCAATTCATCAGTCCGAACTATCCAGAGCTGGAAACCCAAGTGCATGGGCGCGCCCGCGATACGAACGCAGGCGACGAACTATTCTTCGGCCCTGTGAAGGCGATGTATCAAGCCAAACTGAACGCCCCTTTGCCCGGCGCGCAATGGACCGGGATCACCACCCGACTTGCCGAACGTCTACTGGAAACCGGCGCGGTCGACGCGGTGCTGACCATGAAGCCCGATCCAGAAGATCGCTGGCGACCTGTGCCCACTTTGGTGACAGACGCGTCAGAGCTTGCCCATTGCCGGGGTATGCGCATGGGCTATGCGCCTTTATTGGCTTTGTTAGAGCCGGCGCGCGATCTGGGCTATAAGCGTCTCGCGGTGATTGGCATTCCCTGCCAAATCTATGCCTTGCGTGCATTGGAAGTCGAACTCGGGTTTGAGCGTCTTTATGTGATAGGCACGCCGTGTTCTGACAATACGACCACCGAAAGCTTTCACAAGTTTCTGGACCTGTTGTCGGATCAACCCAAAACCATCAGCTATTTAGAGTTCCGGGCAGATTACCATGTCGAACTGCGGTTTGATGATGGTCACAAGCAGGTCATACCTTTCTTGCAACTGCCGATCTCAAAACTACCCCCGGACTTTTTCCCACTTACTTGCAGGACCTGTGTCGACTACACCAATGCCCTGGCCGACATCACAATTGGCTATATGGGCGGCCAAGGGGAGCAGTGGTTGCTGGTTCGCAACGAACGTGGTGAGGAGTTGCTTTCTCTCCTAGGCGATGAGGTCGCCCTGAGGGCCCCGACCAGCCATGGCAAACGAGCCAGTGCGGTCAAGGGGTTCAAGGCTAACGTTGAGCGCGCCGCGGGTGGCTTGCCCTTACGAGGCATGCCCGATTGGGTCAGGCCTTTGGTAGGCTGGCTCATGCCAAGAATTGGCCCGCGCGGGTTGGAGTTCGCCCGGACACGCGTGGAAATGAAGGCCATTGAAACCGTTTTGCATCTGCGCCGCGAAGAGCCGCAGCGCATGAAAAACATGATCCCCGACCATGTCTGGCAATTGACCGGACCCTATGGCCTCACCTCTGACAGCCAAGAGCGCAAGCCAGTTGATGAGTCAGGTGCTAAGGTTCAATCTGCGGCAGAGGCAGATGCCTAAAGCTAAATCTTTCCTTTTGGAGCCTTTTTGATGCGTATCGCTTTCCCTTTCACAGCCATTGTCGGCCAAGATGACATGAAGCTGGCCATGCTGATCGCAGCCACAGATCCTGGCATTGGTGGGGTTATGGTGTTTGGCGATCG
>JBEAVQ010000152.1:0-4475 GCA_041160865.1 Pseudomonadota bacterium
CTTTTTTGCGTACTCCTGTCATGAAGCGGATCAAATAGGCCTCGAGTCATTTTCTCTAAGGTCAGGGTTGTCCGAAAACCTAAAATTTGCTTGTAAACCTAGTAAGGGCGAAAGTTGAGTATCTCTTCATTCAAGAAGCATTGATAACCTTAGGGATTCATGAGTCATCCAAGAGTCCCAATGTTTGGAAGCGGAAGGCCTATTTGATTTGTCCCTAGGCTGTCCGCGGCGCAAAAAGGATGATGGCGGCCCCCGCCAAACAAACCAAACCACCGCTGATATCCCAAGCAGCGGGCATTGTGCCGCTCAACAAACCACATTGCCCCGAGTGAGGCCACAATATAAATGCCGCCATAGGCGGCAAATGCCCGTCCTGCCGAGGCTGAGGGGATCAGCGTCAAAAGCCAGGCAAAAATCACAAGCAGGCAAACACCGACCAAAAGCCAAGGCTTTGGTGCCCCATTGCGGAGAACCGCCCAGACCGCATAGCAGCCCCCAATCTCGGAAAGAGCTGCGAGGCTATAGATAAGGAAATGGGTTGGTATCGCTGAAACATTCATAAATTAGCGCCTCGCCTCAAATCTTGTTGAGCTAGGAAATCATCTATTTGCCATTAGTGATGACCTGTCCATGGCTATGCTGGGAACACGTGGGTCCATCGCCAAGTTCGATCTGGAGCGTGACATGGCTGAGGCCGTATTTCTCGTCGAGTTGATGCGCGAGAGTGGCAAGTACTACATCACCGGGATGACCTTCGGGCATGACTAGGTGGGCAGACAAAGCGGCTTGTGTGGTGGATAGGGGCCAAACGTGAAGGTCATGCACCGACGCCACGCCTGGGCGCGCTGCAAGCCACTCCTTTAAAGAAGGCAAGTCAACGCCCGCAGGACTTGCACCCAGCGACAGTCTGGATGAGGCCAAAAGTAAGTGCCACGTCCCTGCAACCATGACGGCAACGACAACAAGACTGATCGCCGGATCAATCCAAGCCTGCCCGGTCAGCAAGATGGCAGCACCCGCCAAGATGACTGAAAGAGAGACAAGGCCATCCCACAGCATATGGAGGAAGGCACCTTCAATATTGATGTCCGACTTTCGGCCGCGCGAGAACAACCACGCCGTACCAAGATTTATGACCACCCCAACGGCTGCAACCGCCATAACCAAAGCGCCATCCGGCGGGCTGGGGTTTGCAAAACGGCGGATCGCCTCCCAACCGATAACTCCGGCGGCCAAGAGGATGAGTAAGGCGTTCGCAAGAGACGCCAGAATGGAAGCTTGGCCAAATCCAAATGTAAACCGCCCTCGGGGCTGAAGTCGCCCGAGTGCCGTTGCACCCCAAGCAAGCAAGAGACCTAGCACATCGGTTGCATTATGGCCCGCATCTGCGATGAGCGCGAGGGAATTGATTGACCACCCCACTCCAAGCTCAACCAGAACAAAGCTGACATTGAGACTAATTCCAAGCGCGAAAGCCCCATCATAGCTGGAAGGACCGTGCACATGGGCATGGGCACCATGATTGTGGCCGCTGTCTTGATGGTAGCCATGATCGTGACCCACTATTTCATTCCTTTGAAAAGCCCAGCCAGCGCGGGGTTCGGGCAGCATAGTCGCGGTAGCCTTGCCCAAGACTTTTGGCCAAAATCGGTTCTTCAATGCGGACTTGCCAGACAGCAGCAATCCAAACACAGGCCGAAAGGATCACTTGGACGAAATCAGGTTTGACAAGGGCAAGCCCGGCAAAAAGGGCCAGCTGGCCAACGAACACCGGATTTCGCGAAAAGGCGAAAAAGCCCCGCGTCACGAGTGTTCCAAGAGTGCCCTCTACAGCACCAATCCGCCAAGATCCCGCCATTTGCGATTGCGCCCCGAGAGCCACGCAAGCCCCGACGAAGACAGCAACGAATCCCGGCCAAACAAGCCAATCGAACATAGGTGGCCATTGAGGCACCCAAGTTGGAAAAGTTGCTCGGAATAGACCCCAAGCGGCAGCGCCGACAAATCCAATCTTGAACAAGAGTGCCGTCCAAATTTGGGTACCCTCCGGCTTAGCGAAGGAGTCAATATTGCGTCCAGCAGACTCTTTCGCTTGTCTGCTAAGCAATACAAACCCCAACCAAATAGGCGTACAATAGGACTGTTGTTATCGACGTCGGTAAATCCATGTCAGTCTGCCACCACCAACGTAAACGGCGCAGTGATTACCTTGCCGCCGATCTTTACTTGCACGAATACTCGGTGCGGTCCGGCTACGCTTGGGTGCAATTCAAAGGCTAATGCAGGCCCGCCGCGTGCCGTCGCATCCTTTGGTTCTGCACCCTCAGGATGACCATGCACCATCGTCGTGCCATCGGCCGAGAAGCCAACCAAATGGGCATAGGCCCCCATAAGCGGTTCTAACGAGTCAAGCGGAGCCCCGGTTCCATCGGCAACTGTCAGCGTAGCTGGCGTGTGTGCGTCAGCCGTGAGCGCGCCGCCAAGCGACAGGGTCAGGGTATAGCCGTCGACCTTGGTGGAAAGTGTTTGGGTCGCTGCAACCTCGGGACCTTTGTCTGCGCCCACGTTTAGGGTGACGGAAGGCGTAAGGTTATGGGCGTCTGCATCTTCTTGGCCATGGCTTCCTTCACCATGATCATGGCCTGCTTTGTCATGACTGTGACCTTCATCACCATGGTCACTTTTGCCATGGTCATGAGCGTGCCCGTCTTGCTCTTTGCCTGCGGGCTTAAAGTCCGCCCAAACGCGATATTGACGGGGATATTTCGGGGTAAAGCTGACCGTCCACTGTCCGGGCTGCGCGCCTGGCTCACCATGGACATGGGTGTAATCCTCCAGCGCGCTATCCACGATCATGACATGGACCTTGTGCTCGTGCTGAGTTGCGATGTCATCGGGGCCGAGGGGTTTGCCATCCGCGCCTGTTAGGGTCAAAGTTAGGCGAACTGCCTGGCCCGGTACAGGGGTCGCAGCCGCCGCAACAGACATGGTTGGCTGACCCTTGGTTTCACTTACAGAGCTCGCTGTCGCAGAGACATCAGACTTGGACTCAGCTTTGTCTGCCCCGCCGCCGCCACAAGCAGCCAGCAAGGCCAAAGCACAGATTCCAGCGGTTAGTTTTACTGTCTGTTTCATTAGAACGCCTCCTTTAATTGCCCATCTTTTTGGGCCAAGACCAATTGTTCGAGTGGCTTTTGCCCGAACAATTTGAACAAAATCGGTGTGACAAGCGCATCCAGCAGGGTTGCAGAAATAAGCCCCCCGAAGATGGTTACTGCTACAGGATGCAATATCTCTTTTCCGGGTTCGCCTGCCCCAATTATAAGCGGGATGAGAGCGAGGCCTGCGGATAGGGCCGTCATGAGAACAGGCGTCAGGCGCTCTAACGTGCCGCGGATTATCATGGCATCGCCAAATGTCTCGCCCTCATAGACAACCAGATTGAGATAATGGCTAATCTTGAGGATGCCATTGCGCGCGGCAATCCCGGTTAGCGCAACAAAGCCGATGAGACTTGCAACAGAGAGCGGTAGGCCAAAGAGCCAAAGCGCGATGACCGAGCCGATCATCGCCATTGGCACACCCCCCATCACAATCATGGCCAGCGCGATCGACCGGTATCGGCTGTATAACAAGGCGAAGATGAGGGTGAAGGACACCAGTGTCAGCCCCCCGATGGTCGCGGTGGCTTCAGCTTGTGCCTCAAACTGCCCTTCAAGTGCGTAAAAGCCACCCGTTGGCGCAGGCACAGCCTCCATTGCTGCTCGGATCTCCTTAGTGATTGCCGAAAGATTGGCACCCGGTGCCAGATTGGCTTGCACGACAATCCGCCGCTTGCCGTTTTCCCGATTGATCTGGTTCGGTCCATCGGTTTCGCGAACCGTCGCGATTTGGGAGAGCGGAATTATCCCGCTCGGTGTCTCGATCAAAAGCTCTGACAAGGCTTGGGTCGTGCGAGCACCTTCTGGTAAGCGGATCACTACGTCAAAACGGCGTACCCCATCAATGATCCTAGAGACCGTTTGACCGCCGGATAGAGCTTCAACAGAGCGCGTTACTTCAGCGGGGTTGGCCCCATAGAGGGCAGCGCGTTGATAATCCACGATCACTTCAAGCTGCGGTACACGGACGATCTTCTCGACCCGCACATCAACCAAGCCTTCAATGCCAACCATCCGCGCCTGCAAGGCGTCTGCGGCGTTGCGGGCGGCATCCATATCTTCGCCATAGACTTTGACCGCGACGGGCGCGTTGACGCCAGACAACATGTGATCAATCCGATGCGCCAAGGGCCCGCCCACGCCAAAGCTTCCCGGCAATGGCGCAAGCGCTTGGCGGATTTTCGCTGCAACTTCATCACGTTCTTTGGCTGACAGCCCAGGGTTCAAGCGAACGTCAATTTCATTGGAATGAATGCCATCTGTATGCTCATCCAACTCGGCCCGGCCCGTCCTGCGACTAACACTTTTCACCCC
>JBEAVQ010000153.1:0-4332 GCA_041160865.1 Pseudomonadota bacterium
GATCAAGACAAGATCGATGCCGCTGTGAAGTGGGTGAAGAGCATCACAGACGAAGCTGAAGTCGGCAAAGTCTATGAAGGCAAAGTCGTCAAAGTCATGGAATTTGGTGCCTTTGTGAATTTCTTCGGCGCGAAGGACGGCTTGGTCCACATCTCGCAACTCGCGAACCGCAAGGTCGCGACTGTCAGTGAAATCGTCAAAGAAGGCGACACCGTAAAGGTGAAGCTGATGGGCTTTGATGATCGCGGCAAGACCCGCTTGTCGATGAAAGTCGTCGACCAAGTAACCGGCGAAGACATCGAAGAGAAGCTGAAAGCCGAACGCGCTGAGCGTGGCGAGGTTGAAGAGGTTGAACAACCCCGCGAGCGCAGCGAACGCCCCCGTCGCCGTCGCGACTAAGCTGTTTTGACTTCCACTTTGATAACCAGCGGCGATTCCTTATGGGGTCGCCGTTTTTGGTTTATGGGCAGCTTACGTGGGTGCTCAGAGTTTTTCGTCTGGCAAGGCTTTGGTGCAGGCTCTGCCTACACCAAAGGCCTCAGCTAATTATTGGTGGGCGATTTGACGGGCCAAGTCCGCTTCGCGCCGCTCCGCGGCAGATTTCCAAAGGAAATCTGGACTTGACGCGACAAATAGCCCGGTCACGATATCAAAAGCGGTTGGGTGACCAGAATGGGCACCAAAGCGCTTCTAAGCGCTTTTATCTTCTCCTCACCAGTCATCCCCGCCGGAGCGTCAGCGCAGAGCGGGGACCTCCAAGGACGTCGCGGAACAAGATGCCGGCTCGGCTTCGCCGTCCGGGATGACATCGCTCTTGTTGTCACTAGGCCAACCCCGCGCCTTGCCCCACAAGCCCCCGCGCGCTAAAGCCAGCCGATGACAGACGCACTTGAAAAAACCATTCCCAAAGTTGGTATTGTATCGCTCGGCTGCCCGAAGGCGCTGGTGGATAGCGAGCGGATTATCACGCGCTTGCGGGCCGAGGGGTATCAGATTGCCCCGGACTATAGCGGGGCCGACCTCGTGCTCGTGAATACCTGCGGCTTTCTCGATAGTGCGCGCGAAGAAAGCTTGGATGCGATTGGTGAGGCCATTGCCGAACATGGCAAAGTCATCGTCACAGGCTGTTTGGGGGCAGAGCCGGATGTGATCCGGGAGCGCCATCCCAAAGTCTTGGCGATTACCGGGCCGCAGCAATATGAGAGCGTGATGTCCGCGGTTCATGAAGCTCTACCGCCCAGCCATGACCCATTCCTCGATCTAGTGCCAGAAGGCGGGGTTAAACTGACGCCCCGGCACTACGCCTATTTGAAGATTTCTGAGGGCTGCAACAACCGCTGTTCCTTCTGCATCATCCCGAAGCTGCGCGGCGACCTCGTCTCGCGCCCGGCTGCCCATGTGATGGCAGAGGCGGAAAAATTGGTCGGCGCTGGCGTGAAAGAGCTTTTGGTGATCAGCCAAGATACCTCCGCCTATGGCCTCGATATTGGCTATGCCACAAGTACGTGGAAGGACCGCGAGTATCGCGCGAAATTCTATGATTTGTGCAAGGATCTGGGCAGTTTAGGTGCTTGGGTGCGCCTGCACTATGTCTACCCTTACCCTCATGTTGATGAGGCCATCCATCTGATGGCAGAGGGCAAAATCCTGCCCTATCTCGACATTCCGTTTCAACATGCGAGCCCTCGTGTTTTGAAGGCCATGCGCCGCCCCGCCAATCAAGACAAGCAGGCCGCCCGCATTGCAAAGTGGCGGTCAGAGTGCCCTGATCTTGCGATCCGCTCGACCTTTATCGTCGGCTTCCCCGGCGAGACAGAGGAAGACTTCACCCAATTGCTGGACTTCATGCGCGAAGGCCAAATCGATCGGGTCGGTTGTTTCAAATATGAGAATGTCGTCCACGCGCCTTCCCGCGACCTCGAAGGCCATGTGCCAGAGGAAGTAAAGGAAGAGCGTTGGCACCGGTTTATGGAAGTCGCGCGCGAGGTGTCTGAACAGCGTCTGGCCACCAAGATCGGCAAGGAAGTAGACGTCATCATTGATGAGGTCGATGACGAAGGCCCGATTGGCCGCACGGTCTGGGATGCGCCTGAAGTGGATGGCGCCATCGAGCTGCATGGCTTTAAGCGGGCCAAGCCCGGCGACATCGTGCGGGCACGGATTGTCGATGCCGGCGATTATGATCTGGTTGGCGAAGCGATCTAGTTTTTGGTCGCCAGCCACCAGGCGCCAAAGCTGAGGCCGAGAAGCAGCGTCAACATCACAGCTTGCTGGCTTAGGCCATAGATGGCCGCGCTGGCCAAGACGGTTGTTTCGATCTCACGCAGGCCAGCGGGGGCCAGAAACGCGATCAAGCTGAAGAAGATGACTGCCAAGGTGATCCGCGCCGCTTCGCGCCAAATCTGCTTGCGTGCGATATCGGCTTGAACTTCCCGCATGACGCCTGCGACGAAGGCCTCGTCAGACGCGGAGTCTTCCAGAGTCGAGGCCTCATAAAACAGGGATTTGAGAGCAAGATCGTCTTGGTTCATGGCTGTTTGCTTTCTGGCAGCTTGATTTTGGCCGCAAGTGCCGCGGGGCGCAAGTCCCGCATGACTTCGATTGCGCGGTCGCGCCCGCGCTGGGCATGGCTTTTGACGGTTCCAAGCGGCATGGACAGAGCTTGAGCGGCTTCGCTATGCGAGAGCCCGGCCCCAAAACATAGGGCCACGACAAGCTGTTGATCGGGGGAAAGGGCGAGGAGCACTTTGTCGAGATCAAGTTTGGCGGCTAGACCTGTTTCTTGGAAGGCGACTTGGTCTTGATCGGACAGCCAATCCGTATCGCGTCTTTGCGCGCGGGCAAGGCTGCGACGTTGGTCATGGGCGGTGTTCATAGCGATGGAAAACAGCCAACCGCGAAAACTGCCGCCGGCTTGGTCGGTGCCGCGCCAGCGCGCCAAGTTCTTCCAAGCCTTTAGAAAAGTCTCCTGTGCCAGATCATCTGCCAAGCTGGGCTCAGAGACCATCCGGCACAGGAAGCCACGAATGGCGGCTTGATGACGGCGCACCAGCTGATCAAACGCGTTGGAGGAACCCGTGCGGGCGCGTTTGACCAAGGCTTCATCAACATCGCTGATTAGCGTTTGACTGGTGTGCACGGCCATGACCTCAGTTCGCGTTTCACCCAGTCTTATTGCGGTTGGGACGGTGGAGCAGGGCGACGCAAGCGCCAGCTCAAGAGCTGGCCCAAGCCCGTAAACCCGACGATACAGCCAATCAGGATCAGGAATGTCCCAAACCCACCTGCGTCAAACTCGTTGAGTTTACTAATCCCACCAGCCGCACAAAAGCCTAAGCCCATCATCAGGCTGATAAGGCCAGCGCGCAGGTCCATTTCAGGTGAATGTGGTGCTTTGACCATCAGCTTTAGAGTGGTCTCATCCAGTTTTTGGCCAGAGGCGATGACTTGGCGCAGGGTCTCCTGCTGGCCTTCACGGACTTTGGCGTTCCAATAAAGGGTCGCAAGAACCCCGACTGTTATACAGAAGAACAACATGAAGGGGACGAGTTCACCAGCATTTTCCATTTTCTTTTCCTTCTCTCATGTGCGGCGACGGCAAAGACTTATGACGCCGCCGCATCTGAATTTGGATGCAGTCAAGCTGCATTCTTTGTGACTAACGAGCAAGACGGGACGGTGCGGAGGGCTGCGCAGTGGCAATAACGAGCACATCATAGGTCTCTAGCCGGTCGCGCACGCTCAGGGGCAAAGACAGCCACAAAGTGCGATTGGCTTTCAGTGCTTTGATCTGGAAAGCTTGGCCTTCCGTGGTTGGCTGCGCTGCAAGCTGGCTCAGGATTGAGCATGTCTTGGCGCTAAAGGCTTGGCGGCCTTGGGGTTGGCACAGCGTATGACGGCTTACGGGATGGGCCAGATCTTTAGCCCAGGCCATTTGCGCTGGCTTGAGTGGGGCTAAGGTCTGTTGGGGATCAGCTTTTGTTTGCGGAATAGCCGCAAAAACGGGGTTTGCAAGCCCTAAGCTTAAGCAAATTTGGCCGGCGGCGAGGATTAGGGGGAGGGTTTTCATCTTGGTATCCTTAGGTTTGGTTGGATACAGATAAGACGCCACGGCCTCGGGTTTTGGATGCGGCAGATTTCCGCATCGCGTGATATTTTTCGTGTTGGCAAAACTAGTCTATAGGATCTGCCATGGCTGATGACGTTTCCCCTCTCGCGACTGCGCAATCCATCACTTCAGACGGGCTGTTGCTGGATTGCTGGTATTTTGCCGCAACCTCGGCAGAGCTGAAGGCAGGTAAACAATTCCGTCGCATGATTGTGGGGGAGCCG
>JBEAVQ010000154.1:0-4318 GCA_041160865.1 Pseudomonadota bacterium
GGGTTATGTGACGACGTGGCATAATTTCCACGGCTCATCGGGCTTTGGCGACGCCTTCACCGATGCCATCCAACCAGATTGGGTCACTTTGCCTTATCAGGACACATTGGCCGCAGCGGACTATTTGAAAGCACAGAGATGGGTCGATTCTGAACGTATGGTCGCTTCAGGGGGCAGCTATGGCGGCTATCTGGCCACGGTACTGCTCGGGCGGCCCCATCCCTTCAAGGCGTTGGTGGCCCATGCACCGGTCTATAATCAATACACCCAGATCGGAGCCGATTATGGGGCCAACCAAAATCGTTACTACGAAGCTTGGGAAGACCCTGCGAAGTTTCAAGCAATCAGCCCGAACATGATGGCCGCCAACTTTAAAACTCCAACCTTGGTCATACATGGTCAGCTGGACCTGCGCGTCCCTGTCAATCATGGGATTGAGCTGTTCAATACCCTTCAGAAGAAGGGCGTGCCTTCGCGTTTGATCTATTATGCCAACGAAAACCATTGGATTCTTCGACCCCAGAATTCCTTATTCTGGTATGAAGAAGTCAAGAAATGGGTGGAGACTTATGCTCCGGCTGGCGGCAAGTAAGGGTCATAATGCGACCAGAGCCTGAGTTGCGAGAAAGGTTCATATGACGACATTTGGGGTAGCAATGAGCCCAGCTGCGGTTGACGCAGCGGGCCAGGCAGGGATGGCCGCTTTACGGGCTGGCGATCCTGCAACGGCCATAGCGAAGTTTCAGTCAATCGTTGCGGCCGGTGCGGCGGACACGTCTGTCTGGCTCGCCCTTTCAATGGCCTATCAAGCGTCAGGTGACCGGAAAAGCGAGATTGCCGCAGTCACCCAGGTGCTGGAGCGAGATCCTGACAATATCCGGGCGAATTTGATCAAGGCCGATGCGCTCGTCGCCCTTGGTAGCAAACGGGCTGCTATGGGCTTTTATGCGCATTTGGAGGTGTTGGTGCCGGTTACAGACGGGTTGCCGCCAGCAATTGCTGCAGAACTCAACCGGGCACGGCAAGCCCATGCAAAGCTGAAGCAAGGCCTCAGCGACTATCTTCTGGCCGAAGTTGAGAAGGCAGGCTTTCATCCAGCACGCTCAAGCCGCCGCTTTGGCGATAGTCTCGACATTTTGACAGGCCGAAAGCAGCGTTATATGCCGACCCCGCGGGCTTACTTCTTTCCAGAATTGCCCGCGATTGAGTTTTATGACCGCGCCCGCTTTACATGGCTTGACCCTGTTGAAGCGGCAACCGATGATATATGTGCAGAGCTTATGCCCCTTCTCGAAGAAGGCACTCATTTTGGGCCTTATATCGAAGTAGAAGCCGAAAAATCATCTCATGTCGTTGCAAGCTCTGGGAAGGCGCTAATCTCATCGCCTGAAGATTGGACTGCGGCCTATCTGATCCGCGACGGCAAACATCACACCCCGCTGGCCGAGCGATGCCCGAAGACACTTGCTGCGCTGGACGAGGTGCCGCTTGAGACAATTGAAGGCCGCGCGCCCTTTGTTTTGTTTTCTAGATTAACACCCGGTGCCTGGATTGCCCCTCATACGGGCTTTTTAAATTCGCGTTTGGTCTGCCATTTGCCTTTGTCGGTTCCAGATGGCTGTTGGTTTCGAGTCGGCAATCAGGTTCGCCTGTGGGAACGCGGCAAAGCGTGGGTGTTCGACGATACGATTGAACACGAAGCCCGAAATCAAGGCACCGGGACACGTGTCGTCCTAATTTTCAACATTTGGCATCCGGACTTGACCGAGGAAGAGCGTCATCTTGTTGCAGCTTTGATGACTGCCGTGGAGACATTTGAAGTAACATAGATCGCCGGCCAAGAAACAGGCCAACCTGCCGAGTGACAGATTGGCCCCAAAGTCTTGCTGACGAGGCTGAAATTCAGCCTGCGAGAGTTTTAGTTGCCGCCAGAGACGGTGAAGCTGTTGCCAATGGCAGCAGTGGTCAGAGCAACGTCGCCCGCCACATTTGCCAAGGTCAAGTTAGCCGTAGCTACGTTGATGGCGCCATTGGTTTGGGCGTTGTTCAACGTCAGTGTGGACGTTGGCAGTGCGTTTAACGAGAAGGTGTTGCCGACTGCAGCCGTGGTGAGGCTGACCTTGCCGCCAACATTTTGAATCAACGCATTTGTGGTAGCGCTTGGGTCGATGTTGCAGAGTTGGGTGTTGTTCAAGCTGATTGCAGCAGCAGTGGTCGCCTTAACGGTGCCGCTGTTGCAGATTGCAGCCGAGGTGCCCGTGACATCGCCAGTAACGGTATCAACTTTGGTGTTCAATTGGGTGCTGACGTCGCCCCAATAGCCTTGGTAGTTGTTGATCGTGCCAATTGGACCGCTGACTTCTGCAGAATAAGAGTTACCGATCGCAGCTGCAGTTTGTTCGACTTTGCCAGTCACGCCATAAATGTTGCTGTTCAAGCGCGATTGAACCCCACCCCAAGCACGTTGGGTGTTGGTGAGGTTGGTTGAGTCAGGCGAAGCGGTATTTGCAACTTTCACAGTAGCCGAGTTTGCGATAGCTGCCGAAGTCCCAGTCACATCTCGAACATTGCTCACCGAAGTCAGGTTCAGTGTGGACGAAACCAATGCATTATTGCTTTGTGTATTGGTGACGGTTGCTACCTTGCTAACATCAATCGATGCCGTGTTGCCAATAGCTGCCGCAGTTGCGTCAACCTTGCCACCAAGGCCTGCGTTCGTGCGGGTGATACCAGCATTGGTTTCAGCAATTGCCCTAGCAACATTGTTTTGGTTGGTGTTGATAACTGTGCGTTGCGCCATGGCCGACGAAACAACCGAAGCACTGAAAGCGATGGCGGCTGCGGTGATGAAGAGTGATTTTCTATTCACTGGTTACTTCCCTCTTGAATGCAGCTGGAACCTTGTGTTTCAGCTGGCTGGTTACATACAATTGCGACGGATTTTATTGGGTCCAGCCCTAACCTCGACGCGAATAGTTCAACAATGCCGCTAGTTCCCCTCTCGACGCAGACGTTCCTGCATCGTCTCATTGTTGGACCGGCCCCCGGGCGCGAAGGGTTGATCTAATTGACCTGCCTGAAGTCCCCGCAAGGGTGCGTTCATTTGAGTCTGCCCGAAGTTTGTTTGACCGTCTGCCGATTGCGGCGACTGGAGTCTTTGTTGTGAATGCGCATTTTGCTGCTGGCCCTGTCCCATCCGCGACTCTTGCAACCAGGGCGCAAGCGGGACCGAAGGAGGGCTAAAGGCAGCAGGTGCCGCGTTGGAATATTGGTTCGTTTGACGTGGGGCCGGAGCCGCTTGAGCGATTGCCCGCCCAGTGGCGCTTTGTGGCAAAACAGCCAGCTGGCGTGCCCGATTCAAACATGGCGCAGCCTCGTCGCCATAAAGACCAGCGGTGAACTCAAAAACCGAGCGATCAATGATGCTGCGGATGGCCATTTGGATCGGCTCGTTCTTGCGGCTACCGATACCAATGTCGATGGTATCAGCGCCAGATGCCAATACAGCTCCTAATTCACGCTGTTGGCCGCGAACCTGCTTCCGGTACGACTTGACGGCGATCACTTCGGTGGTCCGCGCATCTATCAAGCGCAAATCCATCCCGACATCGACTACATAATCGCCATTTGTGGCAAAGGCCGAACCGCCTTTGTTGCCAGATTTGCTGATGGAAGCATCTTGGCCGCGGGACACAAGATTGTGGTTGTATTCGCTGATACCGCCGACGATATAAAGGTCGACGCCCTGGATCTGGCCTTCCTGCGGTGTCCGGATCACAGTGGCGGAATCGCGCAAAAGTCTGTTATTTGCAAAGTCCAGATCAACTTGGGTCACGCCGGTATCAAAGCGCTCAATGACCCGCATTCCGGCATTAGAAACGGCTGTAATGGCCATTAACGTGGCCCCTTGGGTCAAGCGGCGACCCAAATAAAGGTCATCAGCCCCGGTCATGTCGGTGATGTGCCCAACGGCGACGCGCGGCGCGGGATAAGCTTGGCTCCCAGCAATATCGGCTACGCATCTCAGGGCGGGCGTATAGTCCGTCTGAGTTGTGGCGACCGGACTACCCTTCAAGGTTGCAACTGGCGCAACGGGGGCCTCACTGGCACCGGTGCTAGCGCATCCCGCCAGAAAGGTGCTCAGGGCTGTGCAGATCAAAAGGACACGGGTAGCTCGATAAGTACGTGACATAGGTTTCACCAATGCTGACGCGCGATTTTATCGCGGCGCGTTTGTAGTCGCAGTCACACGACCATTATTGATTTGAGTGATCGAAATGGTGGAGTTTCGGACATTGCTGATCGAAACCAGGTTGCC
>JBEAVQ010000062.1:0-14885 GCA_041160865.1 Pseudomonadota bacterium
GTCCTGCAGCCGGCGACCAAACTTCCGGTGCAAAGCCGCATCCGACAAATAGGTGATGTGGGCAGCCATGCGTGCGACCGAGAGGCCTTTGACGGGTTTAGTGCCCTTGATCTGATAAGCACCGTCTTGCCAGTCCGGGTCTGCCATCACAGCTTGGCGGCCCACTTCGTGGAACGCGATATTTTGGGCTGAGTGACGGGCAGCAGAGGCAATGGGCATCGCAGCCCCGACCCGGTCTGGCCGACTGGCGATCCATTCTAGCACCTGCATGCCACCCATCGAGCCACCGATCACCGCAAATAGACGCTCAATCCCCAAATGGTCGATCAAAGCCGCCTGCGCCCGCACCATGTCGGCAATCGTAATGACGGGGAAGGAAAGACCGTAGGGCTGGCCGTCTGGTCCAATGGAGGCTGGACCCGATGTACCCATGCACCCGCCCAGCACGTTCGAGCAAATAACAAAATAGCGGTTGGTATCGATGATCTGGCCAGGGCCGACCAAATTCGCCCACCAAGCTGGTTGGCCTGTCACCGGATTGGGGCTGGCCACAAACTGGTCGCCGGTCAAAGCATGGCAAATCAGGACGGCATTGGACTTTTCCGCGTTCAATTCGCCCCACGTCTCATAGCCGATTTCCAGCGGCGAAAAGATCGCGCCACTGTCTAAAGGCAGGCCGATGTCCAAACGAAGAATTTGCAAAGCGGAAGTCATTATGACAAGCCGATAGACGGACTTTAAGAAATGGTCGAGGGGCCTCGCGCTTTTGATCCAGTCAGTGCAAGGTGTGCGAACGAGAATTTTAGGGAGATATGGCCATGAGCGTCAATCAATTCGTGCTGGAAATGGGACGTCCGTCGTTTCGCGACATGCAGCTTACAGCGCAAGGCCAAGACGCCGTGGTCGAGGGCGAAGCCCTGCTAGCGATTTCGCGCTTCTCCCTAACGGCCAATAATGTGACCTATGCCATGTTTGGCGACGGCATGAAGTATTGGAACTTCTTCCCGGCCAGCAGCGCCAGCCTCGGCCGCGTGCCGGTCTGGGGTTTTGCTGAGGTGATCGCGTCGAAGACCGAAGGGGTCGCCGTTGGCACCCGTGTTTACGGCTACTTCCCGATTGCGAACACACTGAAGGTTCAGCCTATTAAAGTCAGTGCTGCGGGCTTCCGTGACGGGGCCGCGCATCGCCAAGAAATGGCTGCCGCTTATAATCATTATAGCGTCGTGCAGCCAGAAGACGCAGAAACCGAAGGCCGTGTCGCTTTGCTGAAGCCCTTGTTTATGACTGGTTTTCTACTCGATGACTGGATTGCGGACGAGCGGCATTGGGACAGCGACTATGTGATTTCATCCAGCGCCTCCAGCAAGACAGCCTTGTCCATGAATGCCTGTTTGAAGCGTCGTGGTGGGGTCAAGCTGATTGGGCTGACATCGGCCCGGTCCAAAGCCTTTGTGGAAGCCACAGGTTATTACGATCTTGTGGTGACCTATGACCAATTGGCTGACTTGCCGCTGCAAAGCTCGATCTATGTCGATTTTGCGGGCGACCCGGCGGTGACTGCCGGCGTCCACAATCATTTGGCCGACCTATTAAAGCAGTCCATCATTGTCGGTGGGGCACATTGGGATGCAGAACGCACCGCAGCGCCAGCCACTCTGCCAGGCCCCAAGCCACAATTCTTTTTTGCACCAACCCATATGGCACGATTGAGCGCCGCTTGGGGCGGGGCGGAGTTTAACCGCGCGGTTGATGCAGCCTTCGACCGGTTTGCCCATGAGTCGCGGGCTTGGTTAAACGTGGTGGAGAGCGAAGGGTTCGATGCGGCCCAATCAGCTTGGAAGCGGCTGTTGGATAATCAGGTTTCCGCTAAAGAAGGCCTTGTCATAACCCTTTAGCCGACCCACCCTGCCGTTCAGACTCAGTCCTTTAAGGAACACCGCATGATCAAAGATTTCCCGCTCGACTTTGCTCGTTTCAAGAAAATTTCAAGACCCAATCAGTGCTTGGCACTGCCCTCGGGCTTTCAGGCTGGCGAAGCGCCGGATCTGCAGTCAGGGGTATTTCAAGCCAGCGTCACCCAAGTCCGCGAGGCATGGTTGGAGATTGCGCGCAGCCAGTCCCGCGTGTCAGACATTCGCGAAGAAGACGGCCAGATTGAAGCAGTTCAACGTACAGCTTTGGTCGGCTTTCCCGATTGGATCACCGCTATGCCCGTCGATTTAGGGGAAGGCAAAGCCTCCATTTGCGTCTTCTCGCGCTCGAAATACGGCATTCGCGATATGGGCGTGAACGAAAAACGGGTGCGACTGTGGCTGTCGCTTTTGGCACAAAAGCTGCCGTTTGCGAGCTAAAGTAGCCGTGAAGAAACTGCTTTTGACAGCATTGCGCTGGGTTGGGCTCGTCTTTTTGGCGAGCATTTTGGCTTGGACAGGGACGGGATTAGCCATGGCAGCAGGGGGATGGAAGAACCCACCGCGCGGGTTTTTCATTGAGGTCGATGGCCGCAAGCAACGTCTGGTCTGTGAGGGTGAGGCTCGTCCGGGCGAGCCGACTATAATCTTTGAATCTGGCGCTTATTCGGCGGCAGCGGACTGGGGCTATCTTCAGCCTGAAGTGGCTAAGTCAGGGCGCACCTGTTCCTATGATCGCGCAGGGATGGGCTGGTCTGAACCCTCGAAGGCCCCGCGTGACCCAGCAACTATGGCTGGCGAACTCAAGGCCTTGTTAACTGCTGCGGGCGAGAAGGGCCCTTATGTGTTGGTCGGCCACTCCATGGCCGGGCTTTTGACGCGCGCTTATCTCAGCCAAAATCCAGATGATGTGGTCGGTCTCGTTTTGATCGACGCAGCCGAACCCAGTGCAATTTCAATTCCTGAGGTGCAAATTTGGATTAAGCGCTATCAGAGGCTCGCCAGCGTCGGCGCTGGGTTTGCCCAGTTTGGCCTTGTGAAGCCTTTGGCACCATTTTACGCCAATCGCATTGGTTTGAGTGGGATACCTTTACGAGAGAAACGGCGCATGTTTGGTGCGCCGTCCCATATGCGTGCTTCCGCTGCTGAGATTGCGGCCACAATCGATGGCGCTGAGGCTGCGATAGCAGCCGATCGCTATTTGGAGGCCATCCCGGTTGCAACCCTTACGGCGGGGCCTATGTCGGCCGGTCGAAATGCTTGGAAAGAGGCCCAAGCCCGCTCAGCGCGCCTATCCAAGAGAGGATCGTCGATCAATGTTGACGCCGCCAGTCATACGACCATCCTTGGCCCAATCCATGGCCGAGCCGTGATTGAGGCGATTGCGCGGGTAAAGCGCGACGCTGTTGCAGATATGACCAAATCAGGTGATTGACCCTAGGTGTGTTTCTGGCAGTAACATGTGCGGTGGTTTCCGCCCTTGGTAAGGCGATCTTAACTCCAAACTGCGCAGGTTTGCAGTTGAAAATGGGGAATTTCACGCGTGCCGCTCAAACAGAGGACACCACAACGGCTAGATTTGTCATTGTTGTCGATCCTTGTGGTCGACGATCAGCCATTTTTTCGCGTTTTGCTGACGGAGATTTTGCGCAATCTAGGCGTGCGCAGCGTTTCGGTCGCGGTCGACGGGGAAGATGGGCTCGACGCCTTTGATTCGGTACGACCTGATGTCTTAATCACCGATTGGATGATGCCCAATATTGATGGCATTGAACTGACTCGGCGGGTACGCGCCTCAGAGGACAATGTACTGAAGCTGACCCCCGTCATCGTGGTGACCGCCAATAGTCGCAAGAGCCAAATCGAGTTTGCGCGCAATTCCGGGGTAGATGAATTCATTCTAAAGCCGGTTTCGGTGAAGTCGGTTTGTGATCGACTGCGCGAAGTGATCGAGAGGCCACGTAAATTCATTGATGATCTGGGCTATTCTGGGCCTTGCCGTCGTCGACGCGCGGAGCCTACTTTTAGAGGGCCGTATCGTCGCTTTGACGATCCGTTGGAGGTCGAGACAGAAGAAGAAATGCTTGAGTCGATGCGCTCGATCATGAACTTGGCCGTTGCCAGAATTGGCTTGCATGTCAACGCGTTGCGGGATGGCCGAACCGATATCATGCCGCTATTGCTGCGGGCAGTTGGCGAAGTTCATTCGATTGCAGACGAGATCCATGACTTCCATGTCTCTCGCGTTGCGCAATTGCTCCGAACCTACCTTAACCGAGCCATCGGGCCTGATACGGTGCGGCCCGATGTAATCGAAACTCATTTGAATGCGATTTACGTTCTGTTCAAGACGCCAAACCTTCAGACCCACATGCGCGATCAGGTGGTGAGCGGGCTTGAAGAAGTAATTGCCAAAGTTAGCTTCGGTTAAAACCCGTTAAGGCACGATCACCGCTTTACCAACAAGCTGGCGCGCAACCATCAGGTCAAACCCAGCACGAACCTCGGTCAGGGCAAAGACGGCACCGACATGCGGTTTGAGACTACCATCCGCAACCAGATCGTATACTGCTTTTGCATTCTCTCGCCCGCGCGCGGGGAATTGGCGACCATACTCGCCCGCTCGCACGCCCATGACTGAAAAGCCCTTAATGAGTGGCATATTGACCGAAACCGTGGGGATACGGCCACTCGTGAAGCCAATGACCAACAGGCGGCCATCAAATGCGATACAGCGAACACTCTCATCAAAGACATCGCCGCCAACCGGATCAAAAACAACATCGGCCCCACGGCCGCCTGAAAGCGCTTTCACCGCGTCACGGAAGCCATCTTGCACCAGCAAGGTGTGCTCTACGCCCAGATCGCGCAGCGCCTGAAGTTTCGTTGGTGAGGCCGACGTGGCGATAACACGCCCACCTAAATGTTGGCCCAATTGCACCGCAGCGAGCCCGACGCCCCCTGCCGCGCCATGCACCAACAGCGTCTCACCCGCTTGAAGATTTGCCCGGCGGACTAAGGCCACATAGGCCGTCAGATAGGCTGCTTGATAAGCTGCTGCTTCTTCCCAACTTAGATTAGGGGGCTTTAACTGGATGGCGGACGCAGAAAGCACGGCATAATCAGCAAAACCGCCGAGGCGTGCGCCGCCGACAATCTCGTCACCCATCGCCCAGTCGGTCACGCCTGCTCCCAAGGCGACTATCTCGCCTGCACAATCGAGGCCAGGGGTGAAGGGCGGGTCTGGCTTGAACTGATACTTGCCTTGGCACATCAAGATATCAGGAAAATTAATGCTCGCTGCCTTAACTTTGATCAGAACTTCGCCTGGTTGGGGCTGAGGCGTGGCTATCTCGGCCAGCCCAGTCCCAGACAAATCATCGCTGATAGCATGGCACACAAAGGCGCGCATGATCCTTTAGCCACCCATGGCGCGATAGGCCCGGGCAGCCACGCCGGCAATTTCGCGACAGGCACGATCGGCTTGTGCAACGCCGCCCGTATAGGCGGTAAAGCCATGCGCAAGGCTGTCATAGCATTGGTAATGGACCTTAACATCTGCCGCTTCTAAGGCCTCAGCATAGGCTTTGCCCTGATCTCGCAGGGGGTCATGGCCTGCTGTGATAACGACTGCCGGGGCAAGGCCAGCTAAGCTTGGTGCCAATGCGGGGGAGACGCGGAGATCTTCGCCCAGACTTGGATTTGGCAGATAGTTAGCCATGAACCACGCCATGATATCAGCAGTTAGCGGATAGGCGTCAGCACAAGACTGCATGGAGCCTTCGGTCTCGAGAATCGTGGTGGCGGGATAGATCAAGAGCTGTAGGAAAGGCTGCGGCAGTTCACGCCGCTGCATCTCTTGGGCAATAATTGCGCTGAAATTGCCACCCATGGAATCGCCACCGACCGCGGCAACCCCCGCAGGGGCACCAAATTCTTGGGCATGGTCGCGCGCCCATAGGAATGAGTCGATGGCGTCATCGAGGCCAGCTGGCCAAGGGTTTTCTGGCGCTAGGCGATAATCCACCGACAAAACAGGGCAGCCAATGGCCTTGGCGAGGATGGAGCAAAAGGCATGGCAGGTCTCAAGACTGCCGACTACGCCACCGCCAAAGTGATAGAACACCATCAGGGGTGCTTGCGGGTTTTGGTTTGAAGGGCGATAGCTGCGCGCAGCGATCGTGCGTCCCTCAAGCTCTAGGGTGCGGTCCTGACAGCTGACGCCTGGTTCTAATGGCCCACCAAAAAGCACCGTCAAAACCTCTGTCCCTTGACGCGCAAATTCCTTGGTCAGTTCTGGCGGGGGGCTTCGCTTAGTCACGCTATGGGCAATGAATTGAAAACGGGCATCCAAAGTCCTGCCATCGCGCACGACGGGTGTACCACCGGCCATGGAAACAAGAATTGGGTCTGGCAGTTTCAACAGCAAATTGATGATGGTCTTCTGGAGGCTCATGCTTGCATCTCACTTTGAACGCGCTGAGATCCGCCCAGCACAAAATAGGCGGCAAATCGCGCCGCTGCCTGAATGTCCTTAATTCTGCCGCGCAAAAGGCGGTCGCCAATCTCTTGCGCAATACCGATGCAAGAGGCCGTCAGAAGTTCGGGGTCGACGTGATCTAGGTTAAATTCGGTGGCAAAGGCGACGATGTCGCTCTTTAGTTCGTCAAATAAGGCTAGGCTCTCAGGCGTATCGAATCGGACGCGCGTCCAGTCCGGCATAGCCGCCATCTCTCGGTCGACAGATTGGTCGTTCAGCAGAAAGTTGAAATAGGCGCCAAAGGCTGTGATCATAAACCCTTGGAAATCCTGCCCAGCACTTTCGCGGGCCGCCCGCAGAAGCGGCTTGAAGCGCGCTAGCCCATCGTCATGTAAAGCATGGAACACTTCTTCTTTTGATTTGAAATAATTGTAGAATGTGCCGGAGGCGAGTTCAGTGCGACGAATGATATCGCGCACGGTCGTCCCTTCATAGCCCAGTTCAGCAAAAATCTGACGGCCCGCTTTGAGGATGGCCGCACGATTGGCCAGCTTGGTCTGTTCGCGTTTGCCCGATTGGTTGCCTTCGGGGCTGTCCGCGCTATCTTTATGTGCAGAAACGGAAGTGGATTTCATGGCTCTCAGTACCTGCACCGGGATCGACCTCTGTTTTTTGGGGTACCAAATACACCTAGTTGCAATAGCTTGGCGAAATCCTGACAGCGCGTCAACATCGTATCAGGGCTGTGACTGTTATCTGTTGAAGGTGGCGCGTCGATGAACCAATCGCGCCTCAAAGGCAAAGATAATCCGCGCGTGACCGTTTGGTTTGACGGCGATTGCCCGCTATGTCGGGCTGAAATCGCCCTCTATCAACGGCTAGATCAAAAGGCTGGACGCATAGCTTTTGTCGATCTGACAGGAGATGGTACCTGCCCTTTAAGTCGGGCGGACATGCTGGCCCGTTTTCACGCGCAAGAGGCAGGTGGACCTCTGATTTCAGGCGCGAAAGCTTTTGCTGCTATGTGGAAACAAGTCACACCGTTTCAGCCGTTGGGCTATTTAGCGCAATTGCCTTTGATTTTGCCCTTTTTGGATTGGCTTTATGGTCAATTCTTGAAGGTGCGCCCGCGCTTGCAAACCTTGATGGTGCACCGTGAAAAACGCCAAGGGTAAGGTCGTCTCGAAATCCAATCTGCCTGATAAGCCTTGCAAAGCTTGCGGTAGGCTTTTTTCGTGGCGCAAGAAGTGGGCGCGCGACTGGGATCAGGTGCTATATTGCAGCGATAAGTGCCGGATGGGTGCCAAGGCGTCTTAACGTGCGCCTTGGCGTTGCACCAGCCACACGCCGAACAGCAAGATTGCAAGCGCAGCAAAGGTCGTCGCGGGCAGGGCCTCGCCAAACGCCAAGGCACCCACGAGGATCGACCAGAATGGGGCGAGATTGCCGACATTGGACATAAAGACGGGGCCAACCCGGCGAATGGTCAGCACATAGACGAGGTTGGCAACCCCGGTTGATAAAACGCCCAGCCCCAAGATCGCAAAAACATGCCGGGCTTCCAGATGCACCCCACCTGCCGGCCAAGCGCTGACCGCCAGCGGCAGGGACAACAAAGCGGCCACCAGCACAAAGCCGCAACTCATGGCCACCGGATGCAGGTTTGGATTGACCATGCGCACCATCACACTGGTGGAGCCATAAAGAACGGCCGCTGCGAGCAAGAGAAGTTGGGACACAATCGGGGTTGCCTCGATGCCATGGTTGGACAAGGCTGGGGCAAAGAGCAGACATACACCCAGAAAGCCGACGCCCACGCCAATGGCGCGTTTGAGGTTTAGCCGCTCACTCGGCACCAGAAAGTGGCACAAGATCGCCACCGTCAACGGCGCTGCGGCGATATAAATCGCGGCCAAAGCAGATGGCACTGTCTTTTGCGCGATTGAAATCAAGAGAAACGGTAGAAGCGTGCCCGTTGCGCCAATCAGGCTTAAGACGCCCCAAGTTTTATAATCTGTCAAACAGGGCAGGCGTGCCCGCATGGCAATACAGCCAAGGCCTAGCACAAACGCCCCGATGCACAAACGGCAAGCCACCAAAACCGCTGGTGGCAAAACTTCCACGCCAATATGGGTGCCCGCATAGGCAGAGCCCCACAGGATGACCAAAATGGCCAACAAGCTCCAATCAAGGACGCCGGGACGGGAAGGGCTGGTAGGTGACGACACAGGCAAGGGCGTGCCATGGCCCGCGCAGGGGCGCAAGGCTTGTCCTCACCGATTGTTCCCTTAGGCCGGGTTTGCTGCGTCCCAAGCCATCACGGCGTGTGCATCCCGGGGCGTGATATCGGGGAAGCCTGAAACCGCGGTTGCTGGATCAAAGAACTTCCAGCTTCGCGCGCATTTGACGCCGGGTGCGCGTTCAAACACGACCGCCACGCCTGCGACATCTTCCAAGCGGAAGGCCTCGGTTGGCCCCTCGCCGTTGCGCAATTTCAGCCCAGAGGTAATGCACAATTCGGCTAAGTCTTCCTGCCCAATGGCGCCACGAATAGCATCATCGGTGACATAGACGACGGGGGCTGCTTCCAGCGACGAGCCAATTGTTTTCTCCCGACGCTGGACTTCCAAGGCACCGGTTACGACCCGACGCAAGTCACGCAAATGGCCCATGCGGGACGCCAAAGCGGCATCTTGCCACTGCGCCGGATCATCTTGCAGGGCGCGCAAATGGATTGAGTCCGCCTCTGGGAAGCGTGTCCCCCAGGCCTCTTCGGTGGTAAACGGCAGGACAGGCGCAAGCCACAGAAGCATGCGCTCAAACAATAGGTTCAGCACCGTCTGGCTCGCACGGCGGCGCAAGCTGTCCAATTCGTCGCAATAAAGCGCATCCTTGCGCACGTCGACATAAAGGGCGGAGACGTCGAGATTGGCAAAATCTGACACAGCCGACAAAGCCCGCTTAAAGTCGTAATCCATCCAAGCCGTGCGCACTTCTTGACCCACGTCATAAGCCCGGCCCAACAGCCATTTTTCCAACAAGGGCATCTCAGCATAGGCGACGGCTTTATCTGGGCTGAAGTCCTTCAAGCTCGCCAACATATAGCGCAACGTGTTGCGTAGCTTGCGATAGGTTTCACTCGCCTGATCCAGAATGGTTTTGCCCAAGGCCAGCTCGTTGGTGTAGTCGGCGGCAGCAAACAAAAGGCGCAGGATTTCCATGCCGTTTTGGCGCAGCACATCTTCCAGCTCGACCCCATTGCCCAAGCTCTTGGACATTTTACGGCCTTGCTCGTCCACGATCATGCCGT
This sequence comes from Pseudomonadota bacterium, assembly GCA_041160865.1. Lineage (GTDB taxonomy): Bacteria > Pseudomonadota > Alphaproteobacteria > Caulobacterales > Aquidulcibacteraceae > Aquidulcibacter. Next base: position 9,701 of record JBEAVQ010000062.1, read on the forward strand.
GGGTGCGCACTGCTTTGTAGGGTGCCTGGCCGCGCGTGGCGCAGCTTTCAAGCAGAGAGGATTGGAACCAGCCGCGATGTTGGTCAGAGCCTTCCAGATACAGGTCTGCTTGGGTATCTTCGCCATAGCGCTTGCGCGTCACAAAGGCGTGGGTACAGCCAGAGTCAAACCAGACGTCTAGAATGTCCTCAACCTTCTCGTACTCGGCAGGATCATAGGCATCGCCGAGGAATAATTTAGCGTCATTAGTGAACCAAGCATCCGCCCCGCCCGTGCGCATGGCCGCTAAGATACGTTCATTCACCGCTTCATCTTGCAGGATGGTGGCGGTGTCCTTGTGGACGAACATGACTAGAGGCACGCCCCAGGCGCGTTGGCGGCTGATCAACCAGTCTGGCCGCTCGCTCACCATCGCGGTGATGCGGTTAGAGCCTGCTTCATTGCCCCAATCGGTCGCTGCAATCTCTGCCATCGCGACATCGCGCAGGGTCTTGCCGCCCAAATGCTCGACCGGTTTGTCCATTGCGATGAACCATTGCGGCGTGTTGCGATAGATCAACGGTGCTTTCGAGCGCCATGAGTGGGGATATTGGTGGGTCAGGCGGCCACGTGCCAAGAGCCCGCCAGCCTCGATCAAGGCCGCGATCACCGCGCCATTGGCAGGGCCTTCTTTACCAGCTTTTTTGCCTTCTAGCTCCAGAACCGCCAAGCCTTCAAATCCCGGCGCTTCCTTGGTGTAGCGGCCATCAGCATCCACTGTAAACGGAATGTCGGCTTGGGGTAGGCCGGACTTCATCCAGACCAGATAGTCGTCCGTGCCGTGGCTGGGGGCAGTATGCACAAAGCCCGTACCCGCTTCATCGGTGACATGATCGCCCGATAGGAGCGGGACGTTAAAGTCATAACCTTGGCCACGTAAAGGGTGGGCGCATTGGGCCGTGGATGGATTAAAGTCTGCCACGCGCTTGGCTGCAGCAATCTTTGCCGCGCCAAATACGTCATCTTTTAGCTTATCGGCTACCACAAGGCGATCGCCAGGCGCTGCCCAAGGTGCGAACGCGAGGTCGGCTTCCATCGCTTCGACTTCGTAGACACCATAGGCTATGTCGGGCGAATAGCTGACGGCGCGGTTGCCAGGGATGGTCCAAGGGGTGGTGGTCCAGATGATCAGACTGGCACCCTCAGCTGGGCCGGTCAGGATCGGAAACTTCACCCAGATCGTTGGGCTGACCTTTTCTTGATACTCAACTTCAGCCTCGGCTAGCGAGGTGCGCTCAACCGGGCTCCACATCACGGGCTTGGAACCACGGAAGACGAGGCCGGTTTTCACGACTTTCAGGAATTCCTCGGCGATGATGGCTTCGGCCTCATAATCCATCGTACGATACGGATTGGCGAAATTGGCCATTAGGCCCATGCGCTGGCGCTCACCGCTTTGGATATCCACCCACTTTTGCGCATAGACGCGGCACGCGGCACGGAACTCCGCGGCTGGCACTTCGTCCTTTTTGCGGCCCTTGGCTCGAAACTCTTCTTCGACCTTCCACTCAATCGGCAGACCGTGGCAATCCCAGCCGGGCACAAAGTCAGCGTCAAAGCCCAAAACCTGGCGCGAGCGGCAGACAAAGTCCTTCAAGCTGTTGTTCAGTGAGTGCCCGATGTGGGAGTTGCCGTTCGCATAGGGTGGGCCATCATGATAAACAAAGCGCGTCCGGCCCGCGCTGGCCTTGCGCTGGCGACCATAGAGGTCTTCTGCCTGCCATTTCGCCACAAATTGCGGCTCCTTTTGCGGCAGGCCTGCGCGCATTGGGAATGGGGTGTCGGGCAAGAAAATGGTGGGGCGATAGTCGCGTGGTTCTGTGGTCATCGGTCCGGTCTTTAGCTAAGCGCGCTGCGTGGTCTAACGGCAGGCGTGTCATGACTTGATTTTGTGGCGATGTCTTCCCGGCACGCGGAATCGAAGTCAGGGGCGTGCCGGGCTGATAATTCGAAACAGGGCAAAAAGGGCGTGGGCGATGTACATGGCGCGCCTCATAGCCCACTTAGGACACTCTGTTAAGGCAAGCCGATCATACGACTGGCAGTTGCGTGCTATTGGCCAAAATGACGGTGACTTTTGATCGGCCCTTAAACTTCGCATCCTTCAAGAAGCGCGCCCAAGGACCGGTATGGCCTTCTTGGGGTGTATAGCGCCCAGCCACCACCAAACAGCCTTCCGAAGAAAAGCGGTCATAAGGCTCTAGCAGAGGCGTCTCTGCGCAATGAATATTGTCGTCTGTGGTGGTCGAGACATTGGCCCCTTGCATGCCCATAGGGGTCGTTGCGCGCAGCACCTTCAGCGAGCCTGCCCCGCCGCCCGGACCGTTCTGGCGAAGCGCCCCGATGATCGAGAAGGGAAAGCCGTATTTTTTGTAATTAGAGTGCGAGCCAGGCACGTAATTGAACACGCCCGGCAGCAACATATTGGCGGCCTGCACCCCCAAAGCGGATGAGACTATGGCCGTGCGGTTTGGTACGGTTGAGGCTGCATAAGTCGATAATTGCTTGGTTTCTGGGTCCCAGACCCCGATGGTGCAGCAGAAGTTCAAATGGTCTGGTGGCACAATCGTCAAGCGGTGACCGGAGGCGTAAGGATTGCTCGCACGATCTGACACTGCGCCGCGAATGGCAAAGACCACAGGGCCAGACGCGACCTCTTTATCGCCAACTACAGCCCGAAAAACCGCATCCGTAATGTCAACGCCGCTGCCGGCACGTGCGGCAAAGCCCGGCTCGCTTAAGGGTCGGACGGCCAACCATTTGTCGGGCGTCACTACTTCCGCCAATTGCGGCTTGCGCCAAGCAAGGCCGGTTCCCCGCGCGACAGCTGCTTCGGGGCTTTCGCGCACGGCGGGGTCCTTGATCAAGCCGTCCCGGATGGAAGATTTAGGAGGGCCCGCTTTTACCGCCGCTGGCTTGGTTGGAGCTGGCGTCGGTGCAGGCGTCGGCTGGGCAGGGGTCGTTTCGGGCGCGGGCAGGCTGCCATCGCGACCTATGCTGCGCGAAGTCCAAGACCAAATGCCCCAGCCAGCCGCAACGCCAAGGCCTGTGCCGCCCAAAATCATCCAGCGCCGGTTCATCGTGACCGTCCCTTTAGGGTCATGCTCAGCCTCTTGTATCCTGTGGCCTGTTTACCTGCTTTGCCATGCCTGCGTTCCCGCCCAATCCATCTGAAATCAAATCCAAGTTTCTTCAAGTTTTCAAGAAGGAAGGGACTTGGCAACTGCTCTAGGCCTATTTGTGGCAGGGGTCGAGCCGCATCACACACCCTTGCATTTCAGGCATTGTCCGGCACTATGTAGGAAAACAACAAGAAGCTGGGCGGAGTGCTACATGTCGAAGAATCGCTGGAAAATGATCCTGCGCACGGGCGCCTGCGCGGCGAGTGTTTTGCTTGTCGGCACCTTGGCTTTTGCTCAAACACCGCGCCCGGTGCAACAAAAGGAACGTTGGAAAGTGTCTGAACCCATCTCGTTTGCAAATCCCCATGATCTGGCGCTGGCACCTAAGCTTGCCGCGCGTGAGGCCGATTGGCGCATTGGCCCGGTGGTCTATCAGGTAATGGTCGATCGGTTCGCACCCTCGCGCGATTTAGAAGCCAAGCGCGCGCTCTATGCGGCACCTCGTACGTTGCAACTTTGGTCTAAGGTGCCGACACGCGGCAAGCTTCTGCCAGAGCAGGGCCTGTGGACGCATGAGCTGGATTTCTGGGGCGGCGATCTCGACAGTCTCGCCAGCAAACTCGACTATGTGAAAAGTCTGGATGTTGACGTCCTTTATCTGGGACCGATCCATGATGCTTTCACCAACCATAAATATGACGCCAATGACTATTTCAAAGTCTCGCCTGAATATGGCACGCGCGACGATGTGAAGAAGTTGGCGGCAGGCCTCCACGACAAGGGAATGCGTCTCGTCCTGGATGGCGTTTTGAACCACATGGGGCGCAATTCTCCGCAGTTTCAGGACGCGCTTAAAAACCCCAAAAGCCCGTACCGAGATTGGTATTTCATCGGCCCAGAATACAAAATGGGCTATCGCGGCTGGTGGGATATTGCGAATCTGCCCGATGTGAAATGGGAGACGCCTGCCGTGCAGGCCCGTCTGTTTGGCGACCCTGATTCAGTCATTCAAGGCTGGTTGCGCGATGGGGTAGATGGCTGGCGTTTGGATGTGGCCTATGACATTGGCTTCAAGTTTTTGGGCGATGCCACAGGTGCCGCTCATCGCGCTAAGCCCGGCTCACTGGTGCTAGGTGAGATTTATAATTATCCCGAACAATGGCTGGGACCGATGGATGGGATGTTGAACATAACCGCTGGCGAAGTGATTTATGAGCTTGTCGATGGCAAAGTCTCGGGTCGCCAAGCCGCGACGATCTTAGAACGCATGGTGACAGACAGCGACTATGAAGGCCTGCTGCGGTCGTGGATCGTGCTCGACAACCATGATCGTCCCCGATTGGTCAATCGTCTACCCGATCTTGCCAACCGCCGCATGGCGCAAGTGCTTCAGTTCACGCTGCCCGGTTCGCCTAACCTCTATTATGGTGTCGAAGTCGGGCTTGAAGGCGCGGACGACCCGATGAACCGAGCCCCAATGGATTGGTCGAAAGCCAATGACAGCCATCCAGAGTTTGTCTGGCTGCGCCAATTGACGCGCCTGCGCAAAGAGATGCGCGCCCTGCGCATTGGCGAATTCCGCCGCTTGGATACCGAAACCCTGCTGGCTTTCACCCGCTATACCGACAAAGTGGGGGAGTTAGCGGTGGTGTTGGTCAATCCAACCGACGCACCAGTCTCGGAATTCCTGTCCGTCCGCGATTCAAAGCTGATGAATAATGAGCCCTTGAAGGACGTTTTCACCGGCTATCAAACCCGTGCCCGCGCTGGCCTCATCCGCGTTGAAGTGCCCGCCAATACCGCGATGGTTCTGCGCCCCGTACTGCAGGACCCGAGCAAGGAATATACGGCTTATAAGCGGGTTCAGTAGGGGGGAGGGGACCTACCCTCTCTCCCCGGTAGGGCGAGGGGAGTGCGAATAGATAAAAACTTATCCCCCTCCCACCAAAGCCCGGTATAACCTAAGCCCATCTCTGACGAGAGGGCGTTGTTGGTGCAGCGGCGACACTGGTTGGGGATGGGTA
>JBEAVQ010000063.1:0-16061 GCA_041160865.1 Pseudomonadota bacterium
GCATCAAACTGCGCGAAAGCTTTTAGGGCCGCGGCGACGCGGGCACTAAAGCGAGCTGGCGTCGCTGCAATCACCAAGCGCGGCTCAACCCCATCTTGAAAAATGGGAGCACCGCGTCCGGGTACGCGCACCAAAAGCGTTGGGCGACCACGAAACAGGATCTTGGCATTTTCCTCAAAGGGCGCGGGCGCTGGCAAAGCATCGAGACGCGCTTCTATCCAAGCCGCATGCTCCTGCACAAAGCCCAAGGCTTGCTTCTGCGAAACGCGCAAAGGGCCACTGACCACCACACGCCGCTTGATCGGGTCGACGCGCATGGTCAGGCGCTTGGACCCACGACGGCCGGTAAAGCAGGCTTCAATGCTGCGCCCAGATGGCAGGCTTAATTGGGCGACCCGTGCTACCATGCGACCACCCGCCCTTAGTTTGGCGTAACAGGGGCCCCAGATACAGGCGATGTTGTACCCTCAGCTGGCTTGTTCTCAGCCCGACGTGTGGTGACAGTAGGCGCGCGCTTTGGAAGACCCGCGGCCAGCAATTCATAGGCACGCTTCAGCTGGTAATCTTCGGTTTCCTTCCAGCCTACCGGTTTGCGCTTGACGCCGCTCTCATTGTTGAGCGCGTGGGGCAGATCTTCCTCACCTTGGAAGAGCGCTTTACGCTCCTTCAACTGCTCTTCCGTGATGCGCACGGCACCGATCTCAATATCGGGCTCAATGCCTGCGCCTTGGATCGAGCGACCGGCCGGTGTGTAATATTTCGACGTCGTCAGGCGCAGCGCACCATCGCGACCATTGCGCAACGGGATGACTGTCTGGACAGAGCCCTTGCCGAACGAAGCCATGCCGACAATCGTGGCGCGGCCACGATCTTGTAGCGCGCCAGCCACAATCTCCGACGCCGAGGCCGAGCCTTCATTGATCAAGACCACCATTGGCACCCCGGCCAAACGCTCACCAGGCGTGCCATAATAGCGCTGAATATCCTCGGCACGGCGACCTCGGGTTGAGACCACTTCGCCACGATCCATGAAGATATCGGTCACTTCAATAGCTTGATCCAATAAACCACCGCCATTGTTCCGCAAATCAAGCACAATGCCCTTCAGGCGGCCACCCAATTGGCGTTGAACATCATCAATCGCTTTGTTGAGCCCTTCAGATGTGCGTTCATTCACAAAGGTAGAAATGCGGATATAGGCGTAATCACCTTCAATTTTGCTGGTCACAGGCTTCAGCACAATGGTCTCGCGCATGACTTTTGCGACAAAAGGTTCTTGGCTCTCGCGTGCGACCGTGATGTCGATTGACGTTCCAACCGGGCCGCGCATCTTCTTAACGGCCTCATCCAAGGGCAGGCCCAGAATTGAAACGCCATCGACAGCAATCAGTTTGTCGCCTGCCTTAATGCCAGCACGAACCGCTGGGCTATCGTCCATGGGCGAGATTACTTTGACCGCGCCGTCTTCACTGGTCCATATTGTTGAAGGCTTCGGCATCAAGAAAACTGGAGTGAGGATCTAGCGATTGCAGCATGCCATCGATGGCGGCTGCCACCAATTTGTCGTCCTTGGTTGGCACAACATAATCTGTGCGGACACGCGCCATCACATCGGCAAAAATTTCTAATTGGCGCAGCGTATCTTCACCCTTGGCCGCTGGTGCGGCCGTGTCTGGGCGACCGCCAGCGGACCACGCCACCGCCGTCGCGCCCAAAGCAGCACCCAGTCCCAATGTCCCGGCCAAGACTGGCGCAATCCACCAGCGCTGTGTCTTTTGGGAATCTGTCATAAGTGGCTACTCCAAGTGGCTAAGGCCAAAGGTACATCAGGAAACTTGCACACTCTATATAATCCAAGCAAAGTGGTTAAGCACCACCTACCGCAGTTGATTGCGGTGATTTAATCTACAGTCGCACGGGGATGATTGGGCAGGCCTAGGTACCGTTAGGCCGCTTTAGCCACAAATTGGGGTTTTGCGGCGTGCTTTGTTTGCGCACTTCCATATAAAGATCGGGCATAATGCGACTGTCTGTCGCCATTTCGCCAATCGGCTCCCCCGCCAGAACTTCCTGACCGGCCTCAACATAAATCGTCGCCATGCCTGCTAAAACAATGTGGTAGCCGTTCCCGACATTTAAAATCATCACCCGACCATAAGAGCGGAAAGGACCAGCAAACTCAACCTCTCCATCATAGGGGGAAACAACTTGTGCCGATCGGCGGGTTCGAATGGTGATCCCTTCAGACCGCCCTCCACTGTCCAATGCTGCCCCAAACCCTGTCACGACTTGGCCATAGGCTGGATAGGCCACAGTGCCCATGGCGCGGTCAAAGCCGCGCGCGAAGTCAGATCCGTCTTGTTGTTGCTGTGTGTCCAGCCGAGGCACAGAGCCACCAAGCCGGATCACGAGTTCGCGCAAATCATTGGCACGCCTCACAATCTCAGAAATCCGTGCCCTTTCGGTATCGGCATCACGCATGATACGGGCCTGGACCATGCGCCTTTCTTGGATCAAGGAGCCAATCGTTTGCCGTGCAATCATCAGGCGGGTATTGCTGTCGCGATAGCTGGTATTTTGCATCAAAATCGACTCGCGCAAGCCCTGCAGCCTGGCAATGTCGGCAGCAGCTTGCTTTGCGCGATTGTCGAGCAATGGGGCAATTTCTCCCATCAAAATAGCGACGCGAGCCGCCTCAGCCGCATTTTTAGGCCGGACAGCCAAGGCAGGTGGGCGGTCGCGCTCCATCGCGATCAAGGCAATGACAACATCTTCCAACGCTTCGCGATTGCTAGCAAGTTTGGTGTTCAATTGCCGCTCTTGCGCGCGCATTTGGATAAGGCGGAATTCTGAGCGTTCAACCTCGCGCTCGAGACGGTCGCGGTCTTCGGCAGCGGCAACGAGCTTTTTCCGCAAAGCTTCGGCGTCACCCGCAACGCGATTGGCATCATCAACGAGCGCGCCAACGCGCTCTTCGCGTCGCTGGCGTTCGGCTTCGAGGCGCTTGAGTTCCTGTTCGGCGGAGCTTTGGCCGTAGACCGGCATGGCTGCGCCCAGCGTCACACACAACAGAAGGATCGCTCGAAATCTGCGCATGGCTCCACAGATAACCAGATTTGGCGCGGCGGTCATCTCGCTGTTACAGACGGGCCTCGCCGCTCTAAACCCGGTGATAGGGCGTACCTGAAAGGATGGAGACTGCACGATAAATCTGCTCTGCCGCCATGGCACGCACCAGTTTGTGCGGCCAAGTCCAAGAGCCAAAGGCGAGTTTCATTGAAGCGGCTTGGGTCACGGCTTGGCCGTGCCCATCCGGGCCGCCAATCGCCAAAACAATGTGCCTTTGGCCTTGATCGCGCAGGCTTGCCAGTCGGTTGGCAAAACCTACCGACCCAGGCGCTTCGCCGCGTTCATCCAATGCGATAATGAAACTTCCGGTCTCAATCGCAGCCAAAAGGGCAGCAGCCTCTTTGTCACGATCAGGCTCACGCAGACGCGGGTCAATTTCCGCTAAACGGACCGACTTGATGCCCAATGGCTTACCCATGGCGTCGGCACGGCCGAGCCAGTCTAGGGTCATGAGTTGTTCAGGTTCTTGCGCCTTAAGCCGCCCAATGGCAGCCAAAGTCACATTCAAGCAGCACCTGCCGCGTGACGGGTTTCCCCGGTCCAGATGCGTTCAATCGCATAAAAGGCGCGCACTTCTGGCCGAAAGATATGGGCGACGATATCGCCAGCATCAATCAAGACCCAATCAGCATTGGGCAACCCCTCAACCCGCGCCTTACCAACGCCAGCGTCCTTTAACTTGCGCACGATATGGTCTGCAATCGCTGCGACGTGGCGCTGCGAGCGGCCAGAGGCGACGATAATCGCGTCTGCGATGGAGCTTTTTCCTGTTAAATCAATGCACAGCACATCTTCTGCTTGGTCGTCATCCAAAGATGCGAGGATGATGTCTTTCAGATCAGGGTTTTGGGTATCACTTAGTTCGGACGACAGGGTGTTGGCCTTTCACAAATTTGAAGCCTTCCTTAGCACAAGTGAAGTCGAAATGCATGCCCTGTTGCAGACAGCGCCGAACCGACGTGGAAAATGGTTTTTTAAGGCCCTGATGCTAGACGACCACTAAAGGGGTTTGGTAATGAAAGAGACGGTGGCATTGGAAAATGCGCAGGCCCAGATGCGGCTGCCTGCAGCCATGGCCGATGCACGCGCCGCCACCTACGACCTCATCCAAAAACGCAGCATGATCGTTTGGGGCGAACATTGTTCTGAATGCGCCGCGCCCACCTGCTATACCGCCTGTAGCTTCTACACCCCGCGCCCGGATGGCCATTGCCGTCGATTTGCGCAGGGCATGGAAACCATTGATACCGGGATGGCTTGCCCTTTGCCGCTGACCCGGATCGGCTTTCGCCGCTGGGGTAAGCTGGAGGGGCGAGGACCCGTCCGCCCGCTGACTAAACAAGAAGCCGCCGCCGAAGAACAAGCCGCACAGCCCGCCCTGGGTTTAGGTCTGGCCTTTTTGGCGCGTCAGGAAGCGCGACAACGCACTGCAGGCCATGTTGCCAAGGGTCAAGGCACCAACGGCGAATTTGATGCCTTTCTAATCGAAGGGGCAGCACGTTCTGCCAAGTCGATCTCCTTTACGCTAACCTTTGTCCCTGTCGACAAAACCAATACTGCCTTGTTCCAAAGCCAGTTCTCATTGAATGCAGACTGGACAAGGGTCTCAATCCCGGTCGCAGACATTGCGCGCACCATCGACCTTGCCCAAGACTATCTGGTCCAGATTGAGCCGATTGGTGAAGCAGAAGGACTGGAGGTCCTTTTTGGCCTATGTGATTTTGTGACTTGGGCACAGGCAGCAACGCTTCCATCAGCGCCGAACATGCCCGCAGCCAAAGCTAAAGTCGTCGTCTGGGACCTCGACCATACGATCTGGGACGGCATCTTGCTCGAAGACGGGCCAGAGGGCGTGATCGTAAAGCCCGGCATCCGCGAGATGATCGAAGCGCTAGACGCGCGTGGCATTCTTCAATCCGTCGCCAGCAAGAATAATTATGACGAGGCGGTGGCTGCCCTCGCCCATCAAGGGCTTTTAGAATTCATGCTTGCGCCACAAATCAGTTGGGGCCCAAAGAGCGCGGCCTTGTCACATATTGCAGAGACACTCAATCTGGGCCTCGATTCCTTTGTATTCATCGACGATCAGCCGTTTGAACGCGGTGAAGTAGGTGAAGCCCATCCGTCTGTAACTGTGCTGGCTGACACCGAAGCTTTTACCTTGCTGGAGCGCACACAATTTGACGTGCCCGTGACGGCCGAAAGCCGTGGCCGGCGCGCGCTTTATGCGGTGGAGGCTGCGCGCGCTCTGGCTGCTGAATCTGCTGCTGGCGATATGGATCAATTCCTGCGCGGTTGTGATCTCGTCTTAAGTATCGCCCGCTTGTCGCCAGAGGATGCTGAGCGGGTCTATGAATTGTCGCAGCGGACCAACCAGCTCAACATCGCTGCGACCCGTTATAGCCGCGACGACGTTGCTGCCATGCTAGCAGGCTCGAACAGGGCGGAAGCTTGGACGCTACGCTGCGCCGATCGCTTTGGCGATTATGGCTTGATCGGCTTTACTTATGGCACCCCGCAGACCGGACACGTCCGCGATTTCTTCATGAGCTGCCGCGTGCAACGCAAGCGCGTGGAAGCGGCTTTCTTTGCCTGGCTGGCAGCGCGGTATGAAGCGGCGGGAGCTCTTAAGCTCACCATTTCTTATCAGAAGGCGGCCCGCAATGGACCCGCATTGGACCTATTTTTGGGCTTAGGGTTTACCCTGGACTCGACCGATGACAGCAACGGCCAATTGCGCCGTAGCCTACCTTCTGGCTTTGAGGGTAGCGACATTGTGCGTGTCGTACACGCCGCTGATGAACCTATTCCTGCGCTTAACACGGAGTTTGTTTAGCTATGGCACCTGGACTTCTGACGCGCATTGAAGGGGCCATCACGCGGGCTATCCCGCTAAATCCGATCCAATCACGCCTGACCGAAGCGGTCGCCTCGATCAGCTTTGACGATATTCCGTGTTCGGCAGCACGGGTCGGTGCACCCATTCTAGAGCACGCCCAAATTCAGGGCACATTTTATGTCTGCGGCGGCCACACCGGCCAGACATTTGAAGACCGCTCCCAGCATGAAGCCCATGATCTTTTGGCGCTGCACCAAGCGGGTCATGAGATAGCCTGCCACACCTTTGCCCACCCCTTTGTCACCAAGCTAACAGACGCCGGCCGCGATCAAGATCGAAAAGCCAATGCCGACTTTATGCGCGATACGCTGGGCGATGTGATGATGACCAGCTTTGCCTATCCCTATGGCGCCGTCAGTTTGGCCGCCAAAGCCTATTATGCGCGCCAATTCTTCACCTGTCGGGGCGTTTATCGCGGTCTGAATATGGGACGGGTCGACTTCTCAGAATTGCGCGCCATCGGGATTGAGCGCCGTCAGCACGATATCGGCAAAGTCCGCGATCTTGTGGCCGAGGCCAAAGAACGCAACGCGTGGGTCATTTTCTTCACCCATGACGTAGGGCCAGACCCTTCTGACTATGGCTGCACGCCACAAAATCTTGAGGATGTGATCACAACCCTCAAAGAGGCAGGCATTGAGACCCTGCCCGTGAAGGCCGCTGCCGCCAAAGTGATGTTTGGTTAAGCCCGCAAGGCGCGGATCCGCTCAATCATCGCCACACTGGCAGGGTCACGCTGGTCGCTCGGGCCATTTTGCAGATCAAGGTCGATCTCGCTGGCAATCACTTTCCCAAGTTCCACGCCCCATTGGTCAAAGGAATTGACGCCCCAAAGCTTGCCTTCAACAAAGGTGCGGTGCTCACAAAATGCCAGATAGGCCCCGAAGTTGGTCGGGCTTAAGCGGTCCATCAGCACAAAGCTGGACGGGCGATTGCCTTTGAAAACCCGGTGTGGGGCAATAGCGGCAATATGCGCCTCGCTCGCGCCTGCGGCTTGCATTGTTTCGATTACCGAAGCCAAGCTCTTGCCATGGGTAAGTGCCTCAGCTTGGGCTAAGACATTGGCTAAGGTCATACGGGTCCGGACAGGTGCGTCCTCATCGTCTTTGGCGACAGCCAAGAATTCCACCGGGGTGACATCGGGGCTCTGGTGCAGATGCTGGAAGAAGGCATGCTGGGCGTTTGTGCCTTCCGCACCCCAGACAACTGGACCGGAAGTTTCAACGCCATTTCCATCCAAATTAACGGACTTACCGTTCGACTCCATCTCCAATTGCTGCAGGAATTGCGGCAGCAGGCGCAAGCGCTTGGCATAGGGAATGACGGCGCGGCTTTTGAACTGGAGGCAGGTGCGGTTCCACCAACCGATCAGACTGGCGACAACAACGGGGTTCTCTGCCAGGGGCAGGGCCTCGAATAAATTGTCCATCGCGGCGGCACCGGCATGCATCTCTGCAACGACTTCTGGGCCCAAGGCGATTTCACACGATAGGCCGACGGCAGACCACAGAGAGAAACGTCCGCCCACCCATTCTTTGAAGTCAAACACGCGGTCAGGCCGGAAGCCGGCAGCTTTGGTCTTTTCCGGCGCTGCGCTAATGGCGACCAAATGGGCGCTATCATCCGAGCCGATGGCGGCTTGCAGCCAAGCGCGCGCAGCTTTAAGATTTTCCAAAGTCTCTAGCGTCGTAAATGTCTTCGAGACGCACAGGATCAAAGTCTCACAGGGATCGAGGCCAACGAGCGCTGCGGCTAATTCACCGGGCTCAATATTGGCGGCAAAGCGCAAAATGATGTCACTGCCAGCTGTTGGGGCCAAAGCTTCATAAACAAGGCGTGGCCCAAGGTCTGATCCGCCGATCCCGATATGGACGATCGACTTGAACGGGCGACCATCCGTGGCCGCAATCGATCCATCGCGAACGCCGTTAGCAAACGCAGTTGCCGCAGCCCGGCCCGCACGCACGGCCGCGCTGATCGCTTCGCCCTTGACAAAAAAGTCTCGGTCAGGCTGACGAAGGGCCATGTGCATGACAGCGCGATCCTCGGTCACGTTGATTGCTTTGCCGACGAAAAGATCCGATTGTGCTTGTTCGAGTCCAATTTCTTGGGCATGGAGGACGAGGGCGTCTAAATCCGCTTGGCTGAGAAGTGCGCGGGAAAAATCAAAGGACAAGCCACCAGCCTGAAAGTTCAAGCGTTTGTGACGAGCTTGATCGAGCAAAAGGGTTGATAAGGAGGCGGAGGCTGCCAACTGGCCACGGGCGATCAAATCATTGTGTGTCATGGCTCACCTCTGCCAAGACCGCCCGCACTTGTCGAGGCCTTAAGACCCTGACTATCAGTCACATCGCGTGACCAATTTGAGGAAGCCTAATGCCACAACCCGTCCATAAGACAGATTTCGAAGAAGGCCATGGGACGTCTGGCCTCGGTCAGAAGATCGGCTTCGCTTTGGGATTGGTGGTTGCCGCTGTCATGCTCTGGCTGGGAGCCCCAGAAGGCCTAGACCCCAAAGCTTGGAAAGCCCTCAGCCTGTTGGCTTTGATGATTGTGTGGTGGGTGAGTGAGGCAATCCCGGTTGCGGCAACCGCCCTTTTGCCGCTAGGTGCCTTGCCCATGTTGGGGGTGTTAAAGCCCGTTGATGCTGCGGCCCCTTATGCTGACCCCATCATCTTTTTGTTCATCGGCGGCTTTATGATTGCTGCAGCCATTGAGCAATCAGGCCTGCATCGCCGCATTGCCATCCATGTACTCTTAGCCGTTGGATCAAGCCCTGCCGCAATAGTCGGTGGCTTCATGGTCGCGACAACTTTGTTATCAATGTGGATATCCAATACCGCCACCGCTTTGATGATGACCCCGATTGCGCTGGCCGTGTGCGCGGCGGCTACCCCTGCGGGCCCTGATCGACGCCAACTGATGGCGGCGTGTGTATTAGGCGTGGCCTATTGCGCGTCGATCGGTGGGATTGGTACGCCTATCGGATCCCCCACCAATCTGATCGGCGCCAAATGGCTGGACGCCAATGGTGTAGACCTTAACTTCCCCGAATGGATGGCAATTGGCGGCGCAATCATTCTGGTCATGGTGCCATTGACTTGGTTGATCTTGACCAAGATCGCGTATCGTTTGCCCGCCCATTTAGGGGATAACACTGCCCGCGAGGTGATCGCGGCAGAGGCCCGCGCTATGGGCCCGATGAGCCAAAAAGAAGCGCGTGTCATGCTCATTTTCCTCAGCGTCGCATTGGCTTGGATCCTGCGCGAGCCCTTGAGCAAATTGCCTGGCCTAGAAGGGCTTACCGATATGGTGATCGCCATTTTAGGAGCTGTCGCCTTATTCATTGTGCCAGCTGGCGATAAAGCAGACCCGAACAAGGCCTTGCTGGGCTGGGAAGTTGCCGAGCGAATCCCTTGGGGTATTGCCATTTTGTTTGGCGGAGGCTTGTCGATTGCGGCGGCTTTAGAAGCAACAGGCTTCTCGACCTTTATCGGCGGCCACATGGCAGGCATTGGCGCTATGCCGATCTTGTTAATGGTCTTGATCCTTGTGGCAGCGACGGTCTTCCTCTCAGAACTTGCGTCAAACGTCGCCACGCTTACCGCTATGCTGCCAGTTCTAACCGCCATGGTTGCAGGTTCGGGTGGCGATCCCTTCTTGATTGGGGCGTCGGCAACGTTTGCGGCCAGCTTCGGCTTCATGCTGCCCATCGCGACAGCGGCCAATGCCATCGCCTTTGCAACCGGTGCCCCCAAGCAGTCCGAGATGTTGCGCATTGGTTTTGCTTTGAATCTGTTTGGCGTTCTGACCATTGCCGCAGCAATTGGCCTGATTGGACCGCTGGTAACCGGTTAAATTCCCGCCCCTGCCCTTAACAAGCCAATCAGACCGCAATAAGGTGACTTCAGGCCTTTTCTCGAGCATTTAGAAGGATTTGGTGTAACCCATGAGTGAGTCCATTCTGATCGGTGCCGGCGGCGAGCCGCTTGCCTCCATTGAGCTTTTGCTGAAGCGCGCCAACCGCCATGGCCTAGTGGCCGGGGCAACAGGGACCGGCAAGACGGTGACGCTGCAAGTCCTTGCTGAAGGGTTTTCGCGTGCAGGTGTGCCGGTGTTTGCCGCCGATATCAAAGGCGACCTGTCGGGTATGAGCCAATCATGGGAGCCCTCGCCCCCGTTCAAAGCGCGCGCAGAGCAAATCGGTCTGACCGACTACAGAAGCGAGTCGACTCCGGTCGTGTATTGGGACCTCTATGGCCAAAAGGGTCATCCCATTCGCACCACGATATCAGAAATGGGCCCGACCCTACTCGCCCGCCTGATGGAAGTCAGCGACGCGCAAGAAGGTGCTTTAGCGGTCGCCTTTAAGATGGCCGATGAAGAGGGCCTATTCCTCCTCGACATGAAGGACCTCAAGGCCATACTCGACTTCATGGCTGAAAACGACAGCGTCGTTTCGAAGAAATATGGCCTTGTCACCCCACAATCGATTGCCGCGCTTCAGCGTAAAATCATGCAATTGGATCAAGCCGGGGCCGATGGCTTCTTTGGTGAGCCTGCGCTCGATCTGCGCGATTTCATGCGGACAGACTTATCTGGCAAGGGTATCGTCAATATTCTGGCGGCAGACCGTCTGGTCCAGAGCCCAACGCTTTACTCGACCTTCCTCTTGTGGATGCTATCGGAATTGTTCGAGCAATTGCCTGAAGTCGGAGATATGGACCGACCAAAAATGGTCTACTTCTTTGATGAAGCCCATTTATTGTTCCGCGACGCACCAAAAGCCCTGCTCAATACCATCGAACAAGTGGTGCGTTTGATCCGCTCTAAAGGGGTGGGTATTTATTTCGTTACCCAGAACCCGCAAGACATTCCAGAAGCCGTCCTCGCGCAATTGGGTAATCGGGTTCAGCACGCCCTTCGCGCCTATACCCCAAGCGAAACCAAAGCCGTGCGCATCGCCGCCGAGAGTTTTCGGCCCAATCCAGGCTTTAAGACAGAAGATATGATCACAGCCTTAGGCGTGGGCGAAGCCTTGGTCTCCACCCTAGACGCGAAAGGCATCCCCACCATCGTGGAGCGTACATTCATCCGTCCGCCGCTGAGCCAAGTTGGCCCGTGTTCACCTGAGGCGCGTGCCCGTGTGATTTCGGCAAGCCCTATCGGCCCGCGCTATGATGCCGTGGTTGACCGCGACAGCGCGTTTGAAATCCTGGAGCGCAAGGCCGCTGAACTTGAAGCCCAGCAGGCCGAGATGGAGCCACCAGAACCCAAACGTTCCAAGCCCACCCGTCAAGTGGAAGAAGCCCAAGACGATGGCGGGATTATGGGGGCGATCTTTGGTACCCAACGTGGGCGCTCTGGCCGCTCGCGCCAAAGCTTGGCCGAGACTGCAATGAAGACCCTGGTGCGCCAAGCGAGTTCCACCATCGGGCGGGAATTGATGCGCGGACTTATGGGATCCTTGCGCCGCCGCTAGGTCTCTGGTCGACACCCCTTTTGCGTCCGTTGCGATAAATTTCATGTGTAGGTCCCTCGCCATGTCGCGTGGACCTTGGTATGAAGGCGATGCTACGCACAAGCTCCGATCAACGGGGTTGAGAGACGCAAAAGGGAGTCTGCCATGATTGAACGCAAACAATTTTACATCGACGGCGCTTGGGTTGATCCGGTCACGCCGCGCGATCACCACGTCATCAATCCGGCAACGGAAGAAGCGATTGCCGTCATCTCTCTGGGTGGTGAAGCAGACGCGGTAAAGGCCATCCTCGCCGCACGCGCCGCTTTCCCTTCGTTCTCCGAAACCAGCCATGATGAGCGCATTGCGCTCCTCGAAAAGATCATCGCGCTTTATTCGGCAAAACTGCCTGAAATCGCCCATGCCATCAGCCAAGAAATGGGTGCGCCCATGTGGCTGGCAACTGCCGCCCAAGCTCCAGCTGGCCTCGGCCAATTGATGGGTGCTTTGAATGCGCTGAAAGAATTCACCTGGGAGCATTCGCGCGGCAACACCCGCATTCGCTATGAAGCGATTGGTGTATGCAGCTTGATCACGCCTTGGAACTGGCCAATGAACCAAATCGGTTGCAAAGTTGGCCCTGCTTTGGCTGCTGGTTGCACCATGGTGTTAAAGCCTTCCGAGCTTGCCCCACTCGACGCCATGATCTTGGCCGACATCATTCATGAAGCCGGCGTGCCTAAGGGCGTGTTCAACCTCGTCAATGGCGATGGTCCAGGCGTTGGCAGCGTCTTGTCGACCCATGAAGAAGTCGACTTTGTGTCCTTTACCGGTTCGACCCGCGCGGGCATCGAAATCGCCAAAAGTGCGGCGCCAACTGTAAAGCGCATCGCACAAGAACTGGGAGGCAAGTCGCCGAACATCGTTCTCGAAGATGCCGACATTCAAAAGGCTGTTTCTTCGGGCGTCATGCAAGTCATGACCAATTCGGGCCAGTCGTGTAACGCGCCAACCCGCATGTTCGTGCCGCGCGCAAAACTGGGCGAAGCAACTGCTGTGGCTAAAGCCACGGCTGAATCGGTTGTTGTGGCTGATCCTGCTGGCGACAAGCGCTTTGCCATGGGCCCATTGGCCAATGGTCGCCAGTTCGAGAAGGTCCAATCCTTGATCGAAATCGGCATGAAGGAAGCCACCTTGGTGGCTGGCGGCATGGGTCGCCCTGAAGGCTTCAACAAAGGCTATTTCGTGCGTCCAACCGTGTTCGTCAGCGACACCAATGACACCACGATCGCGCGCGAAGAAATCTTTGGCCCCGTTCTGACCATGATCCCCTACGATTCCGAAGCAGACGCAGTCGCCATGGCGAACGACACGGTTTATGGTCTGTCGGGCTATGTCCAGTCCGAAAACCTTGACCATGCCCGCTCTGTCGCCAAGCAAATCCGCGCTGGCATGATCCACATCAATGGCGCCAGCACCGACACGGTAGCGCCCTTCGGTGGCTATAAGCAGTCGGGCAATGGCCGCGAATGGGGCGACTTCGGTCTTGAAGAGTTCCTCGAAGTCAAAGCCGTCATGGGCTATGGCGCGGTCGCGGCTGAATAAGATTTAGGCCAAATTCACATTATAATCCCGGACGGCGAAAGCCGATCCGGGACCTTGTGTCGGCAGAACCACCAAGGTCCCTACTCTGCGCTAGCGCTCCGGCGGGGATGAAACCTATTCGTCTTGACGCACCCCCATCACCCCACCAAAAAATCCGCCGCTGCATGAAACACAAAACTGTGGCGACGGGCCACCGTGGCCACATCGTCACCATAGCCGCCACCCAGTACCGTCACCAAAGGAATCGCCCGCCCGCGCACAGCTTCAATAACGCGTCGTTCACGGGTCATGAGGCCTTGATCGGTCAAGGCGAGCTTGCCCAAGCGATCATCCTGATGCGGGTCAACGCCTGCAATATAGAACACCAAATCTGGACGAAATTGATCCAATAAGACCGGCAGATGTTGAACCAAGGCCGCCAGATAGCCAGCATCCCCCGTCCCTTTTGGAAGGGCGACATCCAAATCTGAGGGCGGCTTCTCCAGCGGCCAATTGTCGTCACAATGCATGGAAAGCGTAAAGACGCGCGGCTCATCGCGAAAAATCAGGGCTGTGCCATCGCCATGATGGACATCTAAATCGACCACCAAAATCTGTTTCACAAAGCCTTCTGCCAACAGAACCGAGGCGGCAACGGCCACATCATTGAAGACGCAAAAGCCAGCTCCCTGATCGGCACGGGCATGATGGCTACCGCCCGCACTGTTGCAGGCGAGGCCTTCTTGCATAGCAAGACGGGCAGCTAAAAGCGTACCTGCTGTAGCCAGCTGCGCGCGAAGGACAACTCGTTCTGTCAGGCTAAAGCCAATTCGCCGAACGGCCGCTGGGTCCAAGGTTCGACCCAACACCGCATCCACATAGGCAGGCGTATGGGCTCGGACCAGGTCGTCCCGCGCGATCGGCTCTGGCGTCACAAAGCCGTGCGGCGCCAAACCATCATCGCGTAATATCTCGGCCAGACGCGCAAACTTTTGCATTGGGAAGCGATGGCCGTCTGGCGTATCGGCCGTGTAATCGGGATGGTGGACGATGGGCAGGAGGCGCATGGGCTCAGCCTGCCCTCAGCCCGTCCTTGATCTTTTGGACAAGGCCCGGCCCTTCAAAGACCAGCGCCGTATAAAGCTGGATCGCATCAGCGCCCGCTTCAAACTTGGCTTGTGCATCTTCAGCAGAGGCCACGCCTCCAACACCTATCAAGGGCATGGCATTGCCAAGTGCACCCTTGAACTCTTTGAGCAAGCGGGTCGATTTCTCAAAAACAGGTCTGCCAGACAGGCCGCCTTGTTCGCCCTTGTGCTTGGCTTGCAGGTGATCGGGGCGGTCGACCGTGGTGTTGGACACAATCAGCGCATCAATCTTTTGCGCCACCACGGTTTCGGCAATGGCGCGCACTTCGTCCTCGTCCAAGTCGGGTGCGACTTTCAAGAACACAGATCTGCGACCGTGGGCACGAGTTTGCGCTTCTGCCAACACCATGACCTGGCCCAACAAATCTTCCAGTGCGGCGCGGGTTTGCAGCGCGCGCAGGCCTGGTGTGTTGGGCGAGGAGATATTGATCGTGATGTAGGAGGCATGCAGCCATACCCGCCGCAGCCCTTCGCAATAATCAGCGATACGGTCTTCGCTATCCTTATTGGCTCCGATGTTCGCACCAACAATACCAGGCCGATGCGCGCGGGCACGGAGGCGGTTTACAAAAGAGGTGAGACCTTCATTGTTAAATCCCATGCGATTGATAATTGCTTGATCCTCGACCAAGCGGAATAGGCGCGGCTTAGGATTGCCAACCTGCGGGCGCGGCGTGACGGTGCCGCATTCGACAAAGCCAAAGCCTGCCGCCAACATCGCGTCGGGCACTTCGGCATTCTTATCAAAACCAGCAGCAAGCCCGATCCGGTTCGGCAAAGTGAGGCCGGCGAGCTGCACGGCATCTTCAGGGCGGTCTGGCTTGGCCTTTGGGCCAAAGCCTGCCTTCAGGCCAGCGATGGTGGCTTGATGCGCGGTCTCGGCCGGCAGCACGCGTAAGGCTTCAGTGGCTTTGGCATAAAAGTCGATCATGGGAAGCTCACGGGCAAGTCGTGGCTACCATCGGCCAGCAGCGGCAAGTCGATCACTTCTTGGACCGCGGACATTGGGATGGGGCCATAAATATGCGGGAACAGGGCACCCCCGCGTGAAGCCTCCCAAACGACTGTTTCGCCCAAAGTGGTCAGATCAATCTTGGCCAAGATCAAATCTGGTTGGTCTTTGAACCACATCGTCAACGTCGCGCGCACTTGATCCAAACCGGACAGATGAATGAAGCGATCTGCAACATCGAGCGCAGAGCCGGTGTAGACGCCAGCGCTCTGGGCCTTTGCCCAAGCACTGCGTGTTTCAATCTTATAAGCAATAGAGTCCATGGCCGTGACTTAATGGCAAAAAGGCTGGTGTCGACCCCTGCCCGTCACTTTTGCGGCTAACAATGGCAGGCTAGGCTGCTTCCAATAGGCTTTGGAACACCAAAGCCCCGTCAGCACTGCCCAGTTCAGCTTCAAACGCGCGGTCTGGGTGGGGCATCATGCCAAGGATGCGCCCTGTTGGGTCTACAATACCAGCTATGCGACGCAGGGAACCATTGACCTCTTCCTTGTAACGGAAGGCGACGCGGTCTTCTTGCTCAAGCTCGTCGAGCACCGCGTCTTCAGCAAAATAATTGCCCTCGCCATTGCCAACGGTCATGACGGCATCTGTGCGATTGCCAAAAGCGCGGGTGAAGGGGGTTGCGGCATTGGTGACTTCCAACGCCACAGGTTTGCAGACATATTTCAGGCTGGCGTTGCGCAATAAAGCGCCGGGTAGAAGGCCGGTTTCGCACAAGACTTGGAAGCCGTTACAAATGCCCAAGACAGGCACACCAGCCTTTGCTGCATCCACCACCGCGCGGGTGACGGGCGACAAAGCCGCCATCGCACCACAACGCAAATA
>JBEAVQ010000155.1:0-4240 GCA_041160865.1 Pseudomonadota bacterium
GGCCTCAAGTGATGTATTAGGGCCATGATGAGGGCGATTTTCTTGATGTTTTGGGCGGTAGCGGCAAAGAGACATTGGCATTTGACGCGTATGAGCTTCGGAATCTGGCGTAGCGATGGCCATGAAGCTGTTTGGCGTCAGCGAAGGAGCGTTCGACTGTTTCTTTTCGTCGTTTGTAGATGGCCTTGCCATGGGGGGTGAGGCGTTGAGCATCGTTGCGGTCGCGTGCTTCTTGCCAGACGTGGCGGGTCAGGGTGCGTTGAGCTTTAGGGTTTGATGTGCAGCTTGCCAGCAAGGGGCATGTCTTGCAGATTTTGGGGTCGCTTTTGTAGTGGCGATAGCCTGTGCGGTCGGTTGTGGCATAGGGTAATAATTGACCTTAAGGGCAGCGATAACCATCGACTTGTGAATTGTAAGAAAAAGCCTTTGCTCCCATCATGCCTTCGCGGGGTGGGGTTGGACGACGATAGCCTGTTACGCCGGTAATCTCTCGATCCTCTAGCCCCTTAGCGATACCTGCTGTGGCATAGCCTGCATCGAGACCCACGAACTGGGTTTCAAAACCAAAGCGCTCGCGCTGACGGTCCAAGCGCCCAAGATAGGGGATGCTGTCATGGACATTGGCTGGCGTGGCATAAGTGTCTGTAATGATGTTGCAACGACCATCGACGGTGGGCATTGGCCTTCAAATGAGTGCTGTCGGTGTAAAGCACCTTGCCTTCCACCAAGCCATAACCCATCGCCTGCTCAACAATTGCGTCAAAAATGTCTTGGGCAACCGATGTGTCATTAAAGCGTCGCCGTCTATTCTGGCTGAGCGTCGAGGCATCAAAAACGCCATCGGTCAGTTTCAATCGCAAGAACCAGCAATAGGCGACATTGACCCCAGTCTCATGCACCAACTGGCGCTCAGAGCGAATACCAAACAAATAGCCAATGAACAGCGCTTTGAACATCAAAGTCGGATCAAGCGGCGGGCGACCATTGTCGGCACAATAAAGCCCAGCCACACGATTATGAATAAACGAAAAGTCGATCACCGCCTCAATCTTACGAAGCAAATGATCCTTGGGGACCAACTCCTCAAGCCTAACCATCTCAAGAGCTGTCTGTTCGGCGCCAAGTTGTCTCAACATGTCCCAATGAATCACAAACCCCCAGCATCCGCCAGGGGTTTGTCAGCAGTCTGAGGGCGCACCTACATGTGCCCTATTTGTCGGCTTTTGATAAGAAAAAAGTCAGAATTTGTAGTCAAGCAGCAAAGTAAAGGAGCGACCACGAGGGTCGGCAACGCGTGGCTCCCAATTGCCGCCAGAACCACCATTACTGTCGTAGGTAATTGCAAATGGTGGATCTTGATCGAACAAATTCTTGATCCCTGCAGTGACTGTAAAGTTCTTGAAGCCACGGAAGCTAACAGATGTGTTGTAGGTTATATAGTCATCTACGTTTTCGACGACTTCGGGCGGGATAATGGATCCGTTGGCGACACCGGGCAATTTGCCGTTGATGTAACCTGCACGGTAGGATTGAGAGATTGATCCTGTCCAATCGCCTTGGCGGTAGGTCAAGAAGATGTTGTGCTTCCATTCCAAGCCTAGGTCGCCGTTGAAAGTGAAGATGCCAATTTCGCTGGCGCTCCATGGTGCATTCGCGAGAAGTCGAGACCGCTTCTTGACCAAATAGGTCCCGTCCAGCCCTGCTGACCACTGACCACCTAAAATATCGCCGCGACCGCGTAAGCCCACTTCAACGCCTTCGGTTTCCGATTCACCAGCATTTTTCCAACGCCCGTCAATGATAACAACACGCCCAGTCGCATCTCTGATGAAGGCTTCTGGAAACAGCGCGAAATTGTCGCGCAATTGAACAACGCTTGGAAGAGTGATGGTATCGGTCCGCTCAATGCTCCACCAATCCAAAGACGCAGAATAATTGCTGCTTGGTTCCCAAACAAAACCAAATGACATTTGCTCAGCTTTTTCCGGGCCAAGCTCGCGGAAGCCGCCGCTGGCAATATCAGGGTTGATAACGGCGCACCCGGGCTTGGTCACATCTGGTAAGCCGCCTGGACATGTGAGCGGATCAGCCAAAGTCGCCCCAGGGAAAGCAATCAACTGAACTCCGTTAAAAATCTGGTTGAACGATGGAACCCGAAAGCCAGTATTATATGAACCACGGAATAAAATAGGTTCTATCGGCCGATACTTTAGTGATACTTTGGGGTTTGTTGTTGTTCCAAAGCCAGTGTAATCGTCACGCCGTCCTGCGATAGTCAGTTCCATGCCCTTAATCAAAGGAAGCATAACTTCACCGAAGATAGCGCTGATATTACGTGACACGCCGGTCAGCGCGTTCGCATTATCAAATGGCGCCAAAAACACTTCAGCTTGTGCTGTTCGGGTGTCGCCATTGAACGCGTAATTTTCTTCCCGAAGGTCAAAACCAAAAGCAGCGTAAATTCTGCCGCCGGGCAAGTTCCACAATGGACCGGAAACAGAGCCGTCAAACTGGCTTACCGTAAACTTGCCACCGAAGAGAGTCACACCTTCTGCCGAAGCACTTTGCAGATCCGCAAGAGCGGCTGCAGTTTGGGTTTGGCCTGCTGGCAGAAACGGGTTGATATTGCCCTTGTTCAAGGCGTCCACAATGCCGATCTTGCCCTGCGGCAAGAGGGCAGATGAGTTACGATAGTAGTAACCCGTTCCCAGCAATGACGAGGATTCACTCGTCGCATAACTTAAACCAGCGCGGTATTCCCATTCAGCCGCTAGCGGACCATCAGCCGTAAGAGCGTAACGCTCAGTATCTGTGGTCGTTTCGATCTCGCGCTGACCGCACTCAACACAGCGCCAACGGTAAGCAATCGGCAAACCGTAGCGTGAACCTAAGGGCTGGACAGCACCAACTGGCGCACCAAGTGTCGGGAAAACAGCCAATAGCGACGTGTAAAGCTGATTATAGTTCGCGCGAGTTATGTCGTTGAGGGGGTATAAGAAGTTTGAGTTTGATGCGATGTTTGCAGGCGTCCCAGTGAACGTACCAGAGGTGAATTGAGGATTTGAGAACCTTTTGGCAGCAACCGAATTTGACAACATGGCTTCAAATGCAATCTCGTGCCCACCCAGCCGCGCAACGGCGCGAGATACAAAATTCAATTTTGTAATTGGCTGTTGGAGCACAACTGCACGCCCTGTGTCCCAAGCGCACGCGAATACGGCGCTCGGGGTGTTCCAGAGGCGCTCATCATAGGCTTGCATACCATCAAACGTGTTGCAACCGGCACCGCCTGGCAAGTCCAGTGTGTTGACACCACCATTCGCTCGGACGGTTGTGCTGCCGGGTAAGAACGGGGCCAGAGGATTAAAGCCGTTTGCCGTGACAACTGTCCCACCCAAAAGTGATCCAAAAGGGTTTGCGCCTCCGCCAATACTTGCGTTCAGAGGAAAGATTGTCGCAAAGGGTGTTCCGCGTGTATCGATAGACAAACCCTTGTTGGGCTGGAACCCATTTACCCAATCGCGGTCAGCGCCATCGAGCGCTTTGTTATCGCTCCAGCTCAATGTGCCCATAATGTTGAAGCCTTGGGTATCTAAGTCGCCATAGCCACCCAAGAGCGAAGCGCGGTAAATTTCGCTACCGCCAGCTTCGGTAATGTCGACAGCTGTTTGAGCATTAAAGCCCTGAAAGTTCTTCTTGGTGATGTAGTTTATCACGCCGCCAATCGCGTCGGTCCCATAGATTGCCGAAGCACCATCTTTTAGAATATCAACTCGTTCAATCGCGGCGAGCGGGATCTGATTAATGTCAACCGCACCACCATTGAGACCATGTGCGGCAACCCGGCGCCCGTTAAACAACACTAGAGTGCCGCCGGATCCTTGCCCGCGCAAGTTTGCCGACGACGCGCCGTTATTGCCACGCTGCGCGCCCGAAACGACGTCGGCGTTTGACGCCAAGTTCTCGGGGCCGGTACCCGAAGTTGTCAGCATCATCATCAATTGTTCGGTGCTGGAAATGCCTTCACGCTCAATTTCGGCACGCGTGATGATTTGGAGTGGCAGAGCGCTATCGTTAACAGCGCGCTTAATGCTGGATCCTGTTACGATTACAGTCTCGACCGGTTTAGCCTCAGCTGTTCGTGTGGTTGCAGCAGTCTGTGCAAAGGCCGGACCTGCCAAGCAGGTTATCAAACCCATCTGGGCCCAATTGCGAAGTTTCATGGCATACTCTCCTAAAG
>JBEAVQ010000010.1:0-69409 GCA_041160865.1 Pseudomonadota bacterium
TTGTCCAATAGCCTATCGCAGCCTGATAATAGGCGTCACCTTGTGGCAGTTTCCATACCCCGGCATCGGCGGTCGATTTGGCCCGCAACTCTTCCATCAGGACAATTTGGGCCTGATAGGCGGGGAAGACTTTCTCGCTAACCAATTTGGTGGCCGCTGCCCCCAATTGATCAGCAGCCAGGCCGGATTCCTTGGCCTTGCGAACCAAGCCAGACACCAAAACGGTTTCAGCCACCGGGATTTTCAGAAAGTTGCGTAATTGGCCTAGGGCGCGATCAATGATGAAGTTTGGCGGGATAACGCCTTTTGCGGCATCGGCTTTGACGCGCTCGACCTCGTGGCCCATTTGAGCGGCAAAGCCCTCAACGCGCGAGAGCCAAGCATCCGCATCATCCTTGGTCTTCACCACATGTTGGCTGTCCAAGAAGTCTGGCATACCGACATAGCTGCCGGTCAATTGCGACAGGATGTAGGGGTTGGGCGAGCCATAGCCAGCTGTACCATAGCCCATCGGGGCCGCCGCAGCAGCATAGCGGGTAGACGATAAGACAACTGCATGGGTGATCTTGTCGGTAGGGTTCAGGGTTTCAGGTTTGATCTTCTCAAGGTCCTTGATCCAACCTGCCACCCATTGATTGCGGGAGGCTTCTGCAGCGGCCGACATATCCGTCACCCGACCCTTATAGGGTCCACCTGCCAAAGCTTCTGGCACGGTCAAGCTGGTCGCATATTCGGGGGAATCTTTCAGCATGGCCGTGGTGATGGAATCAATCACCGCCTTCAGGTCCGGATTGGCGGCAGCCTTATCGGCACAGCCCCACAAAAAGGCCGTGGCCCCAATCGCCCCCGTGCCCAGCAAGGCACCCCGCCGCGTTAGCATCATATCGCTTACCCTTTTAATCAACTTTGTCCTCAGCCCGCGAGGACGCACTTGCCGTTCTTGATCACAACCACGTCACGCGATTTTACCCGCGCTTCAAACGACACCACATTGCCATCGCGCCACATCTGCACGCTAACTGTCTCACCGGGGAACACAGGCGATGAGAAGCGCACATCATGACTCAAAATCAGGCTAGGGTCATTGCCGCAATAGGCCGACAGAACCGCCCGACAAGTCAGGCCATAGGTGCATAGCCCGTGCAGGATAGGACGTGGGAAGCCGACCATTTTTGCGAAATCTGGATCGGCATGGAGGGGGTTACGATCGCCGGACAAGCGATAAATCAAGGCCTGATCAGGGCTGGTTGGGATTTCAACTTCCATGTCTGGTGCACGATCTGGAATAGGATGGGACTCTGGTCCGCCTTCGCTCGGCCCACCAAAGCCACCATCGGCGCGGGCGAAGATGGATGAGGTCAGGGTGCACAGCAGGCTATCGTCTTTCTTGTCACGGATCACCGTCTCGCTGATTAGAACCGCACCCTTGCCAGCACCCTTATCAAGGCACTCAACAAAGCGGCTATCGGCTAAAATCGTTGCAGCAGCTGGCAGAGGCTTATGCATGGTCACGCGCTGTTCGCCATGCACCACCATCGCATAATTGATCCCCGTATCGCCAACCCGGCCCGCGCCCCAAGCAATCACGGTCGCCATAGTAGGGATGGTCTTCAAGCCGTTTTCATACACAAACGGCAGCTCACCCTTATCCATCGGGTCAGCGCCCATGCCGATGCCCAAGGCATAAAGCATGGTCTGTGTATCGCCATAGGAAAATTCTTGGTCCTTGGATGTCAAAGACATCACGTGCTCATAATTAATCGCCATGGGTGTTCCTCCAGCTGTGCCTATATTCGTTTGGCTTTTCAGCCATGTGACAGAATAATTCAGCCGGGCGCAAGGGGGCACGCATGACCACACTGCCTTAAGTCAAGCCGAAGCAAAGGCCTCACGCGGCAGCGACGGGATCATGCTCGGCCACCCAATGACCGGGGGCCACTTCCATCAATTGTGGACGATATTGCGGCCCATCGCCTTCCACGAGTTTTGACTTCATGAAGCGCAATTGTGCACGTGGATCCATGGGTGACGGCAGGTCTCCTTCCAAGCGGATGCGCGGGCGGGCCTTCTCCAACTCTGGATCAGGGATAGGTGCCGCGGAAATCAGGGCTTGGGTGTAGGGATGACGCGGGTTGAGATAAATGGAATTGCGGTCGGCGGTTTCGACCACCCGGCCCAAATACATCACCATGATCCGGTGGCTAACTTCACGAACGACTGCCAAGTCGTGGCTGATGAACAACATGGCGAGGCCAAATTCGCGCTGCAAATCGAGCAAAAGATCAATGATTTGTGCGCGAATAGATACATCAAGGGCGGAGACCGCTTCATCGCACACCACAAACTTCGGACGCAAAATCATTGCGCGGGCAATGCCGACGCGCTGGTTCTGACCACCGGAGAATTCATGTGGATAGCGATTGATCCAATCGGGGTCGAGGCCGACACGGTTCATCATGTCTTTGACCATCGCATCACGCTCTTGCCTGCCGATGCCAGGCTTATGGACTTCCAAAGGCTCTGCGATGGAAGCCCCAATCGTCATGCGTGGGTCAAGGCTAGCCAGCGGGTCTTGGAAAACGATGGTCAAGTCTTTGCGCGAGGCGCGCAGGTCTTTCCGCGATGTATCGGTCACGCCCTTGCCAAGCCAAACCACTTGACCAGCTGTGGTTGGTACCAAGCGCAAAACGCCGCGCGCTAAAGTGGACTTGCCACAGCCCGACTCCCCCACCACGCCGACGGTCTCGCCAGCACGAATGGTCAGATCGACCCCGTCCACGGCCCGCAAAGGCTTGGATATGGGGAACAAGCCGCCGGATACTTTTACCGGGAAATGGATTTGTAAATTTTTGGCTTCGACCAGAATGGGATCGCTATCCTTAGGCGGGTCCGCCAAAGGGACGCCTTTGCGCTCGGGCCGATCCAAGCGAGGTACGGCTGCCAATAGCTTTTGGGTATAGGCATCTTTTGGCGCCGCGAAGATTTGGTGCACGTCGCCAGTCTCGACATAGAGACCCTTGTTCATCACTTGGACTTTGTCAGCCAAGCGGGCCACCACGCCCATATCATGGGTGACAAGCGCAATCGCGGCACCGGTATCGCGCTTCAGCTCATCCATAAGCTCCAACACTTGGGCCTGAACGGTCACGTCGAGCGCTGTCGTAGGCTCGTCGGCAATCAACAAGGCCGGTTCGCACAGCATGGAGATCGCGATCATCACGCGTTGGCGCATACCACCCGACAATTCATGGGGATATTGGTTCAGGCGACGAACGGCTTCAGGAATACGCACCCGCTCCAGCCACTCGACACAGCGTTTGGTCGCCGCTTCACCTTGCAAATTCATGTGCAATTTCAGCACTTCATACATTTGCTCCCCCACTTTCATGTGCGGGGTCAAAGAGGTTAGCGGGTCTTGGAAAATCATCGCCATTTGTTTGCCGCGAATGGCATTCAACTCAGTTGGTTTTAGGCCAATCAATTCCTGGCCTTTGAATTTGATCGAGCCTGTGGCCACGCCATTGGTCGCTAACAGCCCCATGGTCGCCATAAAGGTCTGGCTTTTTCCGGACCCCGATTCCCCAACCACGGCGACGCACTCACCGGGCAAAATATCCAGATCGATGCCCTTCACCGCACGCACGGAACCATCAGGCGTCGAGAACGTCACGGATAGGTCACGGACGGACAAAATCGGGTTGGACATAGGGGCGAGGTTCCTGAAGAAACAATTTCGAAACTACGACTTAGCTTTGCATTTCCCTGCGGTCTATGTGTTCAAGCACATGTGACCACATTGCGGCGCACGCGCGGTGCCAATAAGGTTGGAAAAAGTCCTCTTGCTCAGGAAACAGACAATGGCCAGCCTTCCTTATTTGACCGATACCCGCTTTGACCATGGTGCTGTCAGCCAGACCGGCAAAGCCCTGCAGAGTCTGGGGGCAAGCCGCCCCTTAATCGTCACCGATCGCGGCATTGTCGCAGCGGGGCTGTTACAAACGGTACTGGACGCCCTTGGCGCGCCGCCTGCTGCCGTGTTTGACGAGACGCCAGGCAATCCAACCGAAGCCGCTACTTTGGCTGCTACCGCGCTCTATAAGGAAGCTGGCGCAGATTCGATCGTCGCTTTAGGCGGCGGCTCTTCCATGGACTTGGCCAAGGGCGTCGGCCTATTGGTCAGCGGCGAAGGCCCCTTGGCGCGCTTTGGCGCGGCGCAGCGCGGCTCGCGCCTGATCGGAAAAATCCCGCCGCTAATCGCGATCCCGACCACCTCTGGCACAGGCTCTGAAGTCTCAATTGGAGCGGTGATCGTGCTGGAATCCGGCATCAAGGAATTGTTCGTTTCCAAGCATCTGATCCCGGCCATCGCCATCTGCGATCCTGACATGACTTTGGGCTTGCCTGCTGGCTTGACCGCCGCGACCGGTATGGATGCGGTGACCCATTGTATCGAGAGCATCATGTCGCCTGCGATCAATCCGCCGGGCGATGCGATTGCCGCTGATGGCATCGTGCGCGCGGTCCGAGATGGCATGCTGGCGCGTGCGGTCAAGGATGGCTCTGACAAAGAAGCACGTTGGCACATGATGATGGCCTCGACCGAAGGTGCTTTGGCCTTTGTGAAGGGCTTAGGCAGCGTGCACGCCCTCTCCCATGCCGCAGGTCGTCTCAAGAGCCCCAGCCTGCACCACGGTACCCTCAACGCCATCTTTCTGCCCCATGTGATGCGCTTTAACGCGGGCGTGCGCCCAGATGCCGAAGCGCGCATCCGCGACGCGATGGGGCTGAAGGTCCATCAAGACTTGGCCGACGCTTTGGCCAGCCTCAATCAGGCCTTGGGCATTCCAGCCAACCTCTCGGTTCTTGGCCTGTCCAATGATCATGCTGACGGCATCGTCGCCAATGCCTTGGTCGACATCGCCCACTTGTCTAACCCCAGAAAGGCCAGCGAAGCCGATTATCACGCTTTGTTTGCCGCAGCCCTCGCAGGCTAACGAAAGAGACCAAGAAAATGGAAGCCATTTGGCTCTCGGCCCTGATAGTGGCCATCGCCGAGATCGGGGACAAAACCCAATTGCTCGCCATCGTTTTGGCTTGCAAGTTCAATAAGCCCATCCCCATCATTGCGGGGATATTTGTGGCAACCTTGGTCAATCACGCCTTGGCCGCCAGTGTCGGTTTTGGCGTCGCGCAACTGATCTCAGGCAAGTGGTTTCAAGTCGGGGTCGGCGTGGCCTTTATTGCAATGGCCGCTTGGGCCCTTATCCCCGATAAAGAAGACGAGGACGCCGGGGCCAAATCCCATGGCAGCGTTTTCATGACCACCGTCATCTCCTTCTTCTTGGTGGAAATGGGTGACAAGACCCAAATCGCAACTTCGCTTCTGGCGGCACAGTTTGAGAATATTACTTTGGTGACCATTGGCACGACCTTGGGCATGATGCTGGCCAATGTGCCCGCCGTATATCTGGGCCAAGCCGCAACCAAAGTCGTGCCACTGAATGTGGTGCGGATGATTGCAGCAGGTATCTTCGCCGCCATTGGTGTGTGGGTGGTGGTCGCAGCGCTGACGACCTCACAGCCAACCTAACAAAAAAGGCGACCCACGCGGGTCGCCTTTTTCAAACTCTTCGGTGTTGAAACGCTTATGCGTTGCCAGCAACGACTTCTGGAGGCGCATTGCGCAGGGTGCGCTGGATCAGCTTCTGCCAGTGTAGCAAGGACACCAGATGGGCATAAATCGCGCCCAAGCAGCCCTTTTGCTTCAATTCCAGTAATTTTGCGGCTGGCAAGGCATTCAGCTTTTCTTCTGAGACGCCGATATAGTCAGCTACCTTTACTGGCTCGCCTTGGCTGCCATCCGCATTGGTTGGCGTAAAGGTAACGCTCTTTTCTTCCATAATGTCCATCGAATTGATGACTTCCATGAACTCTTCGGTCGCGCGCCGCTGACGTTCAAAGTCCTGCAGGAATTCCATGGCGTTGGTGGTGTAAGGGGTTGGCTGGCCATTTTCGAACAGCGGCAGATCGGGGTTTTCACCGATCATCACTGCTTGGGTGTCAATACAGACTACGAAATTGTCGCCTTGCTGGTCTGCAGCAAATACGAAAGGATAGCGGCGGATGAAGGCTGGGATGTAGCCGTCCAGTTCCCAATTGCCTGTGCCGTCGACATAGAGGTTTTCACCAGAACGCGCCGACAACACTGCCAAAGGCGTTTTGCGGTCAGGCGCGAAGATGATTGGCAACGAGGTAGCCGCCATGCCGAATTCCTGCACGGTCAAAGGAACAACATGGGTTGTTTCGACAAAGCCAAACGGGCGTTCGATATTCTTCAAGCCCAGTTTGTTGTGGGCTTCCAGAGACAAAGGCTCTGGATTTTTGTACAAAAGGACGTTGCCTGTGAGTGCAGGCGTGCCGGTTTGGGCGTCAGACATGGTGAGAAACTCCGTTAGGTCGCGGGCTTCTAGCGGTTTCTAAGCAAAAGGCCAACCTTGCTCTGCAATTGGCACCTGAAGCGCAGAGGTGACTTGGGCGGCGAGTGGTTTAGGGTCTGAATCTAAACTCGCCGAATGATCCCTAGGAGCCTAGCATGACCCGAACACATAAGATCGCAACCGGGCTTGTAGGTCTTGCCCTGACAACCGGTGTTGTGACTTGGCTTAGCCCCGCGCACGCGCAAGAAAACGCACCAAAACCCAAAGCTATGGCCGCCTTTCGGGTCTGTTTGGCAGCAGCCAAGACTGGCGTTGATTGCGGCCAGCCCGTTTACGATGCCTGCCAAACCGCCCATGATCAACCAGATACTTCCTTGTCGATCATCGAATGCACGATGACGACACATAAGGCGTGGGACGTGATTCTGAACGAGCGCTATCGCGCCCTGATTGCAACCTCCCCGCCCAATCTGAAGCTTAAGCTCCAAAAAGCGCAACGGGCTTGGATTGTCAGCCGCGATGCCGATTGTGACGCCGTCTATGAAAACTGGATCGGCGGCACGATACGCGGCCCGATGTATGCGGGTTGCATGGTCGAAAAGACCTCCGAGCGCGCGCGGTGGCTGAAAGAGATGCGTGAGGACTAACCTATCGCCTTGCTGCGTCAGACGCTTTGCGGATGGCCTCAAACTCATCGCCCTTGGTCCATTGCGGCCACGTCGCAGCGTTCGCAACTTCCAGCATCAGGCTGCGGGTCGCCGTCAAATCCATCAAAGCGCCTGCGAAATCAAAGGCCGGATCATATTCATCCTGTGGCTTGTGATAGCGCTGATCGAACCATTCCTTTGTCGCAGCTTGACCCGCCTCAACCCCACCTTTGACTAAGGTGGTGCCGGTCGAGGGGAACATGGCTGGCACGCCTGCTCGGGCAAACGGAAAGTGGTCTGACCGATAGAATAAGCCAAACTGCGGGTTACGGTCAGGCGTATAGGTACGGCCTTGCGCGGTCAGAATGGCCATCATACTGGCATCGAGACTGGATTTGCCAGCACCTGGAAACTCCATCTCGGTTGTTGCGCCGCGATGGGGCAACATGTCGAGGGTGAAGGCGGCTGCGGTCTTCTCCAGCGGGAAGCGTGGGTTATTGACGTAATAGTCAGAGCCCAACAGCCCCTGCTCTTCAGCGGCCCACGAGGCAAAGACGATCGAGCGGGCCGGACGCGGCCCTTCTGCAAGGGTGCGCGCGATCTCCAACATCCCCGCCATACCAGAGGCATTGTCCATCGCGCCATTATAGATTTTATCGCCATTAATGGGCTCACGAATACCCAAGTGATCGTGATGGGCCCCGATCAAGACAGTCTCATTCGGACGGCTCGCCCCTTTAAGGACACCGACCACATTGCGCGTCGCAACTGATTCCCGGGTTACGCCGATGTCGATCGTCGCGGTTTGATTGAGCGGCACAGGCTTAAAGCCTGGTGTGCGAGCGGCCTTCTTCAAGGCTTCAAAATCAAAGCCCGACTTGCGAAACAATTCCACCGCGACATCACGCTGCATCCAACCTTCTATCGCTGCCAAGTCACCCCCGCCATCGGGCCGGACAAAATCAAAGCGGGTGCCGTTGGAATTGCGCACGACGCCCCAGCCGTAAGCAGCCGGTGCATCTTCATGGATGATCAGGACGCCAGCCGCACCTGCTTTGGCAGCTGCTTCAAACTTATAGGGCCAGCGGCCGTACCATTGCATAGCTTTGCCGCCGAACATGCCTGCGACCGCTTCGCCCGAAACTGCCTCAAAATCGGGGTCGTTGATCAGAACGAGTGCGATCTTGCCTTCCCAGTTCACGCCAGCAAAGTCATCCCAATGCTTCTCCAGCGCCTTCACGCCATAACCGGCAAACACCAAAGGCGCGTCAACCAAATTATAAGAACTACCATCAGCCTTCCGGCTGATCATCATGATATCCTTGCCCTGATACCAAATCTCATCCTCGACCGCGAAGGTGCCACGAGGGGCGGTTGTAAAGCGGTTCAGCTCAAAGTTTTGGAACCAGGTGCCATTATCGCCAGCGGGCTCCAGCCCTAGAGCCGCCATGGCCCCAGCCATGTAGGTGGTGGCCATTTCATCGCCGCGCGTCCCTGGGCTGCGCCCTTCGAAAAAGTCATCTGCGAGGGTTTTAATGTGGATTCGTAGACGCGCATCATCGATGGCAGGATAAGACGCTAGCTGGCCAGCCTTTGCGGCTTTTGAACTTGTTTGCCCCGATTGCGCTTGCGCGAATTGGGTTACCAAAGCACCCGCAGCAATCAAAGCCACCAAAGCGGTGCCAACTAGTAAGCGTTTCATCTTTGACCCTTAAACTGCGGTTGCGCCGCCATCGATCACGAAAGTCTGCCCAGTGGTGAAGCCACCTGCACGCGAAGCTAGGAACACGGCCATGCCTGCAATCTCGTCAGGCTCACCAATGCGCTTCAAGCAGGAATGGGTGGTGGCTTGCTTTAAAGTGGCAGGATCTTCCCACAATGCTCGGGCAAAGTCTGTCTTGATCAGGCCGGGCGCGATGCAATTTACTGTCACGCCATCAGGCCCAAATTCCAGCGCAAGGTTACGTGCCAATTGCATGTCTGCAGCCTTGGAGATGTTATAAGCGCCAATGATGTTGGTCGCTTTCAAGCCACCAATCGAGGAAATGATGGTGATGTTGCCAGCCTTACGCGCCACCATTTGCGGCGCGACCATAGAGATCAACCAATGGTTCGAGATAATGTTATTCTGCAGGATTTTCGCAAACACATCATCCGCAATCCCAGCCATCGGGCCGTAATAAGGATTGGAAGCCGCATTACAGACCACAATATCAATCTGGCCAAAGCGCTCGTTGGTTTGGTCGACCAAGCGCTGCAAGTCTTCTTTTGAAGAGATATTCGCGGGAACTGCCAGTGCGCGTCCATCGCCATGCTTGGCGTTGATGGCATTGGCGACATCTTCACACGGGCCAGCTTTGCGCGATGAGACGACGACATTGGCACCATGATCGGCCATTTGCTCGACAATGGCTTTGCCAATCCCGCGTGACGAGCCGGTGACGATGGCAGTCTTGCCGCTGAGGTCAAAAATTGTGGTCATAAGGCTTCCCCCCTGAGATTGTTGTTTAAACCGGGCATCTGATGTGCTGGCAGAGTTTCTGCCACGGCTTTGGCATAGGGGAAAGGGGGCGATGACGCGTTCGCGCCTTCGCCAACAGCCGTCCGCAGCTTGCGTGCTTTAGCCGTGTGTGCCGTCAAGCTTGTCGAGACGGGCCTGCATCGCCGCCATTTGGGCCCGCATAGC
Source organism: Pseudomonadota bacterium (assembly GCA_041160865.1). GTDB lineage: Bacteria > Pseudomonadota > Alphaproteobacteria > Caulobacterales > Aquidulcibacteraceae > Aquidulcibacter. Next base: position 9,771 of record JBEAVQ010000010.1, read on the forward strand.
GACCAATTCTTCCGAGGCTTCTGACTTTTGCGCAGTTTTGCTGGTGGGTCGGAGCGCGGTAGGCACAACGACACCGGTGAAAGTTTTGGCGGCCTCTGCCATCATCGACATATTGGCGCGGACGGCCTGTTGGAACAATTCAGCTGGGCCGGACAAGTCAAAGCCGCCATTAAGCGATTTCGAGAATTGTTCGCGGCTGTCGGTGAAGCTTTTCATCGCGAGATCAAGGTAAGAGGGCAAAAAGCCTTGCACACTGTCGCCATAAGATCGGATGATGTCACGTAGGAACCCGACAGGCAAAAGATTATTGCCAGAGCTTTCAGCCTCCAGAATGATCTGGGTCAGGATGGACCGAGTAATATCGTCGCCCGACTTGGCATCAAACACAACAAAATCGACCCTATCGCGCACCATTTGGGCCAAATGATCCAAGGTCACATAGGCCGACGTCGCGGTGTTATAAAGCCGCCGATTGGCGTACTTCTTGATCGTCACCACGGGATTTGCCTGTTTGCTATCGGCCAAATGGGGCTCCCTTTCGCTGCGAATTGAGCGATTTTACTTAGTTTCGCCGCTGTTCTTCGCAGATGCAAGACAATTGGGCAGGTGCGAAACGCACCTTGCAAACACATGGGCAAACACATGGGCAAACACATGGGTGCAGAACCCGCCATTGAACCGGACCCATGTCGTTTCAGACAGGTCCAAAACCCTGACCATTAGCTGCACAAAGACAAACGAATCTTGGCAGGGCTTTGTTTGAGATTGACGCGAACCTTTTCTTACGCAAGACAGAGCCAAATAATTCTGGGAAAGGCATACGCAAATGGGCACTTCTTCTTCCGACATCGTGATCGTCTCGGCGGCACGCACTCCGATTGGCTCGTTCTCTGGGGCATTCGCGACCGTTGAGGCCCATGAATTGGGTAGGACCGCGATTGTCGAAGCTTTGGCGCGCGCCGGGGTTTCGGGTGATGAAGTCTCTGAGCTGATCTTCGGCCAAGTGTTGACCGCTGGCAAAGGTCAAAACCCCGCTCGTCAAGCCAGCCGTGCTGCAGGCATCTCGGACGCCGCTCCTGCTTGGTTGGTTAATCAAGTGTGTGGCTCGGGCCTGCGTACAGTTGCCTTGGCAGCCCAACAAATCATGACGGGAAGTGCGGATATCGTTGTCGCCGGCGGTCAAGAAAGCATGAGCTTGTCAGCCCATGCGGCCTATGTGCGGGCAGGCACTAAAATGGGCGACCTAGGCTTGGTTGATACCATGATCCGCGACGGCCTGACTGATGCCTTCAACGCGTATCACATGGGCATCACGGCAGAAAATGTCGCCGAGAAGTGGCAGATCACGCGTGATCAGCAAGACCAGTTCGCCACCGCAAGCCAGAACAAAGCCGAAGCCGCTCAAGCCGCTGGCCGCTTTGACGCAGAAATCGCCGCCGTCACCGTTAAAGGCCGCAAGGGTGATGTAACCGTAGATAAGGACGAATATATTCGCAAAGGCGCGACAATGGATGCAGCCCAAGCGCTGCGCCCTGCGTTCAAAAAGGATGGCACCGTCACCGCAGGCAATGCCTCTGGCATCAATGATGGTGCAGCAGCGCTGGTTGTCATGGGTGCGGCTGAAGCCGCCAAACGCGGCCTGACTCCACTGGCGCGTATCGCTTCCTTCGCGACCGCAGGCGTCGACCCTTCCATCATGGGCACCGGGCCTATTCCAGCTTCGAAGCGCGCTTTGGAAAAGGCTGGCTGGAAGCCCGCTGACCTCGATTTGATCGAGGCGAACGAAGCCTTTGCCGCCCAAGCCATCGCTGTTAACCGCGACATGGGCTGGGACACCAGCAAGGTGAACGTCAATGGTGGTGCTATCGCCTTGGGACATCCAATTGGCGCTTCTGGTGCCAGGGTATTGGTGACCCTGTTACATGAAATGGTCGCCCGCGATGTCCACCGCGGCCTTGCTACCTTGTGCATCGGCGGTGGCATGGGTGTCGCGCTGTGTGTGGAGCGGTAGGAAGACGTATACCCCTTCACTGCCTCTGGCTGGGACTGAAGGGTTACAGTCCCACCCTCAATAATTTTTATTGCGAGGCACTTGCAACTAGAGTCATTCTGGTCTAGGTAAGAATGACTCTCGGAAGCAAGAATGGACACGCCTCATGTTTGTTTGCAATTGCAACGGAATACGCGAAAAAGCGGTCCACGAGGCAATTGCTGCAGGTGCTGGGCGTCCTTGCGATGTGTTTCACGCCAACAAGTGCCGCGCTCAATGCGGCCGGTGCGTGCCTGAGATGCAAGAACTGATCGCGCGTCAGACCCAACAATTCAAAGTAGCCGCCGAATAAAGTCTGCCTTGTCGAATCCGACAGGAAGCCTATACTCGCCCCTAACTCAGGAGCCTCCCATGCAAGCCGCAGAGGGCGTCATCGCACGCCTAAATACCATTCTCACCAATGAATTGACCGCCATTAATCAGTATTTCTTGCATGCCCGCATGTATAAGAACTGGGGTCTGACCAAGCTGGGCGAAATCACCTATAAAGAGTCGATCGGCGAGATGAAGCATGCCGATTATCTGATCGAGCGCATTCTGATGCTCGACGGCCTGCCCAATATGCAGGACATGCACAAGCTGAAGCTGGGCGAAAACGTGCCAGAAAGTTTAGCCGCTGATCTGGCAGTCGAGTATCGCGGTCAAGGTCAAATGAAGGATGCGATTGAGCATTTTGAGAAGGTCCGAGATTATGTGTCGCGCGATATCGTCGCCAAAATCCTCGAAGATACTGAGGAGCATATCGACTTTCTGGAGACCCAGTTACAATTGATCGAACAATTGGGCATCCAAAACTACCTCCAAACGGCCATGGGCCCCATCGAAAGCTAACTCAGCTTGGACGCGTTCGACCCCTCGATCCGGCAGGTCGGCCGTGTCCTTATTCGCAATCATGCGGGTGACTTATTTCTGCTGCGCGGAAGAGACCCCGGCGAACCGGATCGGCCTGCCTTCTGGTTTACACCGGGCGGGAAGATTGACCCAGGCGAGACGGCGCAGGAGGCAGCCGCCCGCGAATTGCAAGAAGAAGTTGGCATCGTGGTTGAGCCTGCCGCCCTCGGTGAGGTGATCGGCACCGAGGATGTGACCTACCGCTTTAACGGGGTCAGCTATCGGCAAAGCGGGGTCTTTTTTGCTTTGCGCCATGAGAGCCCGCGCCTTCATGGCGAAGGCCTGACGGCCATTGAGGCCGAGACCATCGATATGGGCCGATGGTGGTCTCTGGCCCAGATTCTGGCTACAGAGGAAACGATCTACCCCGAAAATCTCAGCGAGTTGATGGCGAAACTCGCGCCTTAAACCACCCGGTTCTCGAGCGGTTGGCCCTGAAAGACGCGGATCAGATTGCTGATGGCGGCGCGCACCGCTTCTTGCACGCTTTCGCGGGTACGACCCGCGACATGGGGGGTTAGGACGACATTGGGCAGATCGGCCCAGAGTTTGGGGTCGGTCGGCTCATTCTCGAACACATCTAGGCCAGCGCCTAAAATCCTTTTTTCTTTTAGAGCAAAAAGTAACGCCGCCTCATCAACTACGCCACCGCGCGCGACGTTGATCAAGACGCCTTCCGCACCCAAGGCGTCGAGCACTTCGGCCGAGACAACTTTGCGGGTAGCATCCGTTAGCGGGCAGGCCAGCATCAAAATGTCGGACTTTTTGGCCAATTCCAAAACTGTATCAACCCGAGGCCAAACAAGTTCCGGCTTCGGATTTGGGCCGGCCCAGATTACCTTTAGCCCAAAGGCTTCCGCGCGCACGGCAATGGCTTGCCCAATCGCTCCCATGCCGAGGATGCCCAACATGCGCCCGCGCAAGCGATAGCGCGGCGCATGGGTCAATGCGTCCGCCCACTCCCCACGCCGCACGAGGCCGTCCAGCTCAATGATGTTACGCTCACCGGCAATCAACAGACCCATAGCGAGGTCAGCCACGTCGTCGGTGTTGATACCCGGCGAATTGCATACCGAGATGCCAGCCGCTTTGGCGGCTACCAGATCAACCCCGTCCACACCCACGCCCGCGGCGATCACAGCTTCAAGCTCAGGGAACAAGGTGAAGAGCGCCGCCTCAGTCTTTTTGCCGCCGATACAGGCGATGGCACGCACCTCGGCTCCGGGTCCGGCGGCAAAGGCTGCAATATCCTCAATCTCCCACAGACGTGCACAAGGGGCGATGTTTTCAAGAAGCGGCTGGGCGAGGACGAGTTCAGGGTGAATAATCAGGATCATGGAAAGCCTTATGAAAGGCTTGGACGGCAGATGCAAGGGAGGGAGGAGAGCCCAGCACTAGCTGCGCATGTTAGTCCGAATCGATGCGCACCTAGTGGTGCGCGGTCCTTTTTCGCGCCGATGCGAAGAATCCGGAGTTTTGAAAAATGTCTCTACTTAGACGCGCTATGTGATCCCTTTGGTCCCCCAAACCGCTGTCCCAATCCTCTTTGCGACATATGGGTCGTCAAGTGTCCGTTTTCTGCGAAAACGGATCGCCCCGCGACGCAGCAGAGCTGCGCACTTGACTACCCAGATGTCGCGCTAATCTCAAACGATCTATTTTGGTGCAACGAAGCTGGCACCAAAAAAGGTCTAGACAAATAGCACCGCCCCTCTATCCTCGCCCCAACGCCAGATCACTCACATAGGGGTTGGTTTTGCGTTCCCAGCCGAAATTGCCGATCTCGCCATGACCCGGCACAAAATGGATGTCATCGCCAAAAGGCCAGAGCTTGCCCGTGATAGAGGCGACCAAATCGTCGAAACTGCCTTTGGGAAAGTCGGTACGACCGATAGAGCCTTTGAACAACAAGTCACCGACAAAGGCCAGCTTGGCGTCTTTATTGATAATCGCAACGTGGCCCGGCGTGTGGCCGGGGCAATGGACGACGTCAAACTGATGGCCCGCGAACTCTAACTTATCGCCATCTTTGAGATAGCGGGTCGGCACACAATTCTCATAACCCGTCGTCTGCCCATATTTGGCCCATTGCGCGACGATATCATCGAGCAGCCATTGGTCATCCTCATGCGGGCCAATGATGTCGACCCCCAAGGTGCGCGACAATTCCTGCGCGCCACCAGCATGGTCCAAATGGCCATGAGTCAACCAGATCGCCACGACCTTCACACCCAAATGCTTCACCGCCCCCAAAAGGCGCGGCACCTCACCACCTGGATCCACAAAAACCGCCTCCTTCGTGGCCTGCGACCATAGAAGCGTCGTGTTCTGCTGAAACGGTGTAACGGGGATGATGGAGGCTTGCAGGTCAGATGGATTGGGCATGTTGCGCGAGTCCTTACAACTTGGCCTGCAGGCCATTGGCCCAAGAAGTAATATCACCCGCGCCGAGGCAGACGAAGATGTCGCCTGAGGTACACTCGGCTTTGAGAAGCGCTGGAAGGTCATCAGGAGACGCGAGCTTTAAGGCGCGCTTGTGGCCATGGTCGCGCGCCGCGCGTACCAAGGCATCGGCATCCACGCCCTCAATCGGGGCCTCGCCTGCGGTATAGACGTCGGCGATAGCAACGACGTCCGCATCGTTGAAACAGCGGGCGAAATCCTCAAACAGGGCTTGCAGACGGCTAAAGCGATGGGGCTGAACGACGGCGACGACTTTGCCAGCCGTAACTTGGCGCGCGGCTTTGATGACGGCGGCGATCTCGACCGGGTGATGGCCATAGTCATCAATGATGCGCACACCCTGCCACTCACCCACTTTGGTAAAGCGGCGCTTGACGCCTTCAAATTCTCGCAGGCCATTGGCGATCTGGGCATCAGTGGCACCCAGTTCGCGCGCCACGCTGATGGCAGCCAAAGCGTTGGTGACATTGTGCAGGCCGGGCATGGGCAGGTGCAGGCCGTCGATCTGATGGGCGGGGCTGGCCCGCTTAGCCGCAAAGGCGACGCTGAAGCGCGAGCCATCAGGGTCTGCTTCCAAGTTCAATGCACGCACATCAGCCTGCGGGTTAAAGCCATAAGTCACCACGCGACGGTCGGTCGCGCGAGCCACCAAACCCTGCACGCCTGGATGGTCGATACACATGACGGCAAAACCGTAAAAGGGCACAGAGGCGACAAAGGTCTCGAACGCGGCCTCCATCGCCTCAGCCGTGCCATAAAAATCCAGATGCTCTGGGTCCATATTGGTGACGATAGCGATGGTGGGGCGCAATTTAGTGAAAGTCCCGTCGCTTTCATCGGCCTCCACCACCATCCAATCACCCGAGCCAACCCGAGCGTTGGTGCCATAGGCGTTGATGATGCCGCCATTGATCACCGTGGGGTCTTTGTCGGCGGCATCGAGAAGTGTCGCCACCATGCTGGTGGTGGTGGTCTTGCCGTGCGTGCCGCCAACCGCGATGGTCCAGCCCAAGCGCATCAGCTCTGCAAGCATCTCAGCCCGGCGTACCACCGGAATGCCTTGATCGCGCGCGGCCACAACTTCGACATTGTCGGGTTTTACGGCTGATGAGATCAACACAATGCCAGCTTCGGACACATGGGCCCCATCATGGCCGACAAACACTTTGATCCCGGCCCTACGCAGGCGGTCCAGATTAGCGCTGTCCTTGGCGTCAGAGCCCTGAACCTTGTGGCCCCAATGAGCGAGGACTTCGGCAATCCCACTCATTCCAATCCCGCCAATGCCGACAATGTGGATGGCACCGATATCAAGGGGGATGGAGTTGGTTCGCATGGCTTAAGACTTTCAGTCGGGGCGGAAGCAGTAAATGCCGTTAGGCAACTTTGTCAGACACCATTGTGATGGCACGATAGACCAGATCGGCCAAGCCTTCCGCCGCATCGGGCTTGCCCACGCCTCTCGCGGCTTTAGCGCGCTTTTGCAGTTCGTCAGGGGCTGTCAGGCGGTTCTCCAACAGCTGGGCCAAAGCATCGACGGTAAATTCCGTCTCCTTGATCACATCGGCTGCCCCGACACTGGCCAAGGCTTCGGCATTAAAAGTCTGATGGTCATTGGTGGCACCGGGTAGCGGCACCAGAATGGCAGGGCGCCCGACCACAGCGGTTTCGGACACGGTAGAGGCCCCTGCCCGGCCGATGACCAAATGGCTTTTGGCCAAGCGGTCGGCCATATCCTTGAAGAAGGGCCAAACCTCGCACTGAACGCCAGCCTCGGTGTAGGTGTCGCGGGCAAAATCGCATTGCTCTTCGCGCACTTGGTGCGACACGAACAAGCGGGCACGCAAATGCTCTGGCAAAGCGGCGATGGCTTGGGGCACAATGCTGCCCAGCACGCGCGCGCCTTGGCTGCCGCCGGTTACCAAGATGCGCAAATTGCCGCTGGAAAGATCGGGATAGCCGTCCAAGCGGGCATCAACTATGGGCTGCCGCACGGGATTACCGACGACGACATGTTTTTCTGGATGTTCTAGCCCGTCGAGTTGGGCAAATCCTGATGCAATCGAAACAGCCTTGCCTTGAAACAGGCGGTTCACCCGACCCAACACCGCATTTTGCTCATGCACGATGACAGGCACCTTGCTGCTTGAGAACAATACTGGAAAAGTCGGATAGCCACCGAACCCAATAATCGCCGCAGGGTCATGGCTTTTGATAAAGGGGCCGACGAGATTGAGGCTTTTCATCACCGCAAAGCCCGCATCAATCTTGCCCTTGATCCCACCTTCATCGGCATTGGTGACTGGCAGGATCAGAACTTCTTCAGCGGGAAAGCCTTCGGTATAGCGCTTGCCACGCGGGTCTGTAACCAAAGCGACGCGGCCGCCACGGGCGACAATGGCGTCAGCAAAAGCGCGGGCTGGAAACATATGACCGCCAGTGCCACCAGCAGCAATAACAACAAGGGGACCCATATCTACACTTCATCCTTGGAGAGGTAATAACCCGTTCTTTAGGGCACCTTGATGCCAGGTTGAAGTGATTTGGGCGGTAAGTGACTGCTCAATGAGGAAAGTGCTCGCGCCTTACCAACCTACCCAGCCTTGTTCCTTGCCATTGCGCAAATCTTGCCCGGGCCGCTTGCGGGTTAAAGCTAAAGCTAACCCAATGGTGACGGCAGAGCCCAAGATGGACGAGCCACCATAGGAGATAAAGGGCAGCGTCATGCCCTTTGCTGGTATCAGATTGAGGTTCACCGCCAGATTGATCGCTGCTTGATAGCCGATCAGGGCGAACAGACCTGTCGCGGCCAATTGCGGGAAGTTTTCGCTCTGCCGATTGGCGATCAAAAGACCACGTACCACCAGCGCACAAAACAGAACGACAAGGCCTACGCTCGCAATCAAGCCGAACTCTTCTGCGGCAACCGAATAGATAAAGTCGGTATGGGCGTCAGGTAAAAAGTGTTTGATCTCGCCCTCGCCTGGACCACGCCCCAAGAAATCGCCAGCTGCAATGGCATCAAGCGCCCGATCAGTTTGATAGGTTTCGCCAGCTTCTGGGTTCAAAAAGCCTTGAACGCGCTTTTGCACGTGTTCAAACGCAAAGTACAAAATCCCAAGCCCAACAACTGCTGCGCTGGCGAAAGCCACAATCCAGACCCACGACATGCCAGAAATGACAAACACAGTCAGGAAAGCCATCGTCAACAGGCCTGTTTGGCCAACGTCGGGCTGGGCAATCAAAAGGGCAACTGGCACGACATAAAGTGCCATGCCGATGCGGGCTGCGGGAAAGGACGGCGTCTCAATCCGCTTGGAGAACAGCCAAGCCGCCAGCACAATCAAAGAAGGTTTTAGAATTTCCGACGGCTGAAACGAGAAGCCGCCAATGCGCAACCAACGCTGTGCCCCCTTGGCTTCATGCCCAAACATCAGAATATAAACCATCAAGATGACGGCCAATAGGTAGAAAACAGCTGCGGCCCGTCGTGCACCGGTGGGGCTTAAGAAAGACAAAGCCACCACAACGGCTGCGCCGAGTGAGACAAACATCGCTTGGCGCAACACAAAGAAATACTCATTGTTGAAGCCCAAGCGCCCTGTTGCCGCCCCGGATGAGGCAAAACTGAAGACCAGTCCCATAGTCATCAGAACAGCCGCAATCAAAACAATGGGGCGATCAATTGTCCGCCACCAGTCAGCAATAAATGTGAACTCAGCGCGTGGCAGTCTGACAGAAGCGAGCATCGCCATGGGGTGGCTCCAAAAAAGACGAAAGGGCGCTACGCCGTTTCGGCGGCAGCAAGCGCTGGTACCGATAGGCCATCATCAGGGTTAATGAGTCCTTTCACGCAGGCGGTAAAATGCCGTCCTCTTGCCTCAAAATCTGGAAATTGATCGAAACTGGCGCAAGCGGGCGACAGGATGATGATCTCTTCGCTTTGTGTCGCTTGTGCATCGGCATAAGCCCGCGCGGTAGCCACATCGATTGTGCCGCAAATCTCAAACGGGACCAGGCCCTCCAGGGTCTTGGCAAAAGCTTCACCGGCCTCGCCAATCAGATAGGCTTTGGTGACATGATCAAACAAAGGCGAAAGGCTTTCGATCCCGCCCAGCTTGGCCTGCCCACCAACAATCCAACGCAATTTTGGGAAAGCTGCCAAAGCTTGGGCGGCAGCATCGGCGTTGGTAGCTTTTGAGTCGTTATAGAAACGGATCGGACCCACTTGGCCAATTTCTTGTAAGCGGTGTTCAAGGCCTGGAAAACTAATCAAGGCTTTGGTGATAGCTTGCGCGCTGAGGCCAAGCGCGCGGGCAGCCGCATAAGCAGAGGCTGCATTTTGCGCATTGTGAGAGCCCGGCAAAGCATGGGCATGGGCAAGGTCTACAACCATTTGGCTGCGACCATCCAAATTATCCCACAGCATAGAACCCAGCGCACAGACGCCCTTGCCAAGGGCTTGGCAGGCCGAAATCGGCACTACAACCCGCTGTGCACCGGCATTCATGCGCGTGCACAGAGCCATGCCCCAATCATCATCCACGCCAACAATCGCCCAATCAGTCGCGGTTTGATTGTTAAAGATACGGCGCTTGGCAGCTGCATAGCGCTCCATCGTGCCGTGGCGCTCTAAATGGTCTGGCGTCAGATTAAGGTGGATGGCGGCTCTAGCGCGTAAGCTTTCGACCAGATCGAGTTGGTAAGAGGATAGCTCCAGCACATAGATGGCGTCTGGACGGGGTGGGTCGAGGGCGAGCACACCCGTCCCAATATTGCCCCCCATGCGGACATCTTTGCCATTGGATGACAACACATGGGCAATCAGAGCCGTGGTGGTAGATTTGCCATTGGTGCCCGTAATCGCGATCACGGCAGGACGCTGAGCTTCAGGAATAACATTAAGTTCACGGGCAAAGAGTTCAACATCACCAATCACGGGCACATTTGCCGCTTGGGCCTTGGTAACTGTCCAATGTTGCTTCGGGCCATAGATCGGCACACCGGGGCTCATGACCAAGGCGGCCATATCCTCAAAAGCGGTTTCCGAGAGGTCAACCGGCGTCAAGCCTTGGGCCACTGCCGCCGCCCGACCGGCTTCCCCATCGTCCCACGCCAGAACCTGTGCACCGCCTGCTTTCAGCGCCAAAGCTGCTGCGATCCCTGTGCGTGCCAAGCCGAAGACGGCGACTTTTTGGTCTTTGAACGTGGTGACAGGGAACATGGGCTTTGGTCCTTAAACTCTAACGCAGCTTCAAAGTGGTCAGACCGATCAAGGCCAAAACAGTGGCAATAATCCAGAAGCGGATCACCACTGTGGGTTCACTCCAACCCAATTTCTCAAAGTGATGGTGTATCGGGGCCATCCGAAATACCCGCTTGCCGGTAAGCTTGAAGCTGGTGACCTGTACGATCACCGAGACCAACTCCAACACGAACAGCCCGCCGACAATTGCCAGCACGAACTCATGCTTAGTTGCGACAGCCGTGATGCCAAGAAGACCGCCCAGAGCCAGAGAACCCGTATCGCCCATGAAGATTTGCGCAGGAGGCGCATTCCACCACAGGAAGCCAAGGCCCGCACCGAGGACCGCACCCAGAATAATGGCAATCTCCCCCACGCCTTGTACGAAGTGGAGCTGGAGATAATTGGCGAAAACGAAATTGCCGACGAGGTACACGATCAAGCCAAATGTGGCCGAAGCGATCATTACCGGCATAATGGCTAAGCCGTCCAAGCCGTCAGTCATGTTCACAGCATTGCCGAAACCGACGACAACGATCATGCCGAAAACCAGTGTGAACCAGCCCAAATTAAGCAAAAGGTCCTTGAAAAATGGAAAAGCAATCGACGTCCCAAAGCCCGGAGGTGCGTTGTCCCCCGCATTTTGTAGCTGGGCGATGAAATAGACGGCAATGAACGCCACCACAAATTCGCCTGCCAATCGGAAGAGTGAGGAAACGCCATCGGTCTTCTGCTTGGCGACTTTGGCGTAATCATCGAGAAAACCAATAAAACCATAACCCGCCGTGACACCCAAGACGATCCAGACGTAGGGGTTCTTTAAGTCTGCCCACAAAAGCGCGCCGACGAAGATGGACAGCAAGATCATGGCTCCGCCCATGGTGGGGGTGCCGGCCTTTTTAAAATGGGTTTCTGGGCCGTCAGTCCGGATAGGTTGACCTTTGCCCTGCTTAACGCGAAGCCAGCCAATCATCGGCTTGCCAAAGACAAACATAATGAAAGCGGCCGTTACCACGGCACCTGCCGTTCGGAAGGTTAAATATGTGAATATGTTAAAGTGGGTGTGCAGCAATTCGTACAGCATCAGCTCTCTCCAGCGGGGGCTTCAAGTGCTTGCAACGCACGCACAACTTCGGCCATCTTGGATCCATTTGACCCTTTGACCATGACGACGTCACCTGCTTGCACCGCTTGGGCGAGTATGGGGGCAAGCTCGGCAGAAGTGGTTGCATAAGCCCCGCGTTGGACGTGGGGCAAAGCATCCCATAAATGTTTCATGCGGGGCCCTGCGCAGAAAACGAGGTCAATATTGGCGCGGATGACATCTTCTGCCACACCAGCATGATACGCGTTTTCCTGCGCACCCAATTCCAGCATGTCACCCAAAGCGGCAATGCGGCGCAGGCCAGCGCGCTGGGTCAAAGTAGAAATGGCTTCGGCCATCGAAGCGGGGTTGGCGTTATAAGCCTCATCGACCAAAACAAAGAAGCCACCTGTCGCCAACGAAATCGGTCGCGACACACCTCGACCATCAATGGCACCAAATTGCGAAAGCGCGGCTGCGGCGGCTTGTCCATCACCCCCGGCTAGCACCGCCAAGGTTAGCGCGCACAGGCCGTTATGGACCCAATGAGCTCCTGGCTCTTGGATTACCCAAGTAAGTTCTTGACCCATAATGTCGGCAGTTACGCGCCGACCTTGCGCCATCTCGTCAATCGCGACGACGTGGGCGTCAAAGCTTGGTCGCATCCCAAATGTCACAATGGAGATACCATCGCGGTCGCGGGCGCGCGCCGCCAAGCGCGCAGCATGGCGATTGTCACCGGGGATGAGGGCTGTGCCGCCCGCATCAAGGCCTAAGAAGATTTCTGCCTTAGCATCAGCAATGCCGGTCTCATCGGCGAAATGTTCAATATGGACGGGCGCGACCATGGTGATAGCGGCAATATGGGGCCTGACTTGCGGCGATAGGCGCGAGATTTCACCACCGTGATTCATCCCGATCTCAAATACACCAAAACGAGCGTCGCCCGGCATGCGGGCCAAGGTCAGCGGCACGCCCCAGTGGTTATTATAGGACTTGACCGAGCGGTGGGTCTTGGCTGTGGCGGCTAAAGCTGTCGCCGTCATTTCCTTGACCGTCGTTTTGCCAACTGACCCTGTGATGGCCACACGGGTTGCGATCACATTGCGGCGGCGTGCTTGCGTGCCGAGGCTTTCAAGCGCCAGCAATGTGTCGGGCACCACCAAGAGCGGCGCGCCTGCATCTGCGCAAGAGGGGTCGACAACCATGGCAGCGCCAGCACCCGCAGCTAACGCATTTCGTACAAAGCTGTGGCCATCGCGCTCGGCTTTGAGCGCAACAAACAAGTCCCCGGGCTCCACCGCACGACTATCAATCGAAATGCCGTTAATGGCCCATTGGCCCTGCGCCTTGCCCGAAACGGCGAAGGCTGCGGCCATTGAGGTCCAGAGAGGGTCAGTCAAGCGTGCCTCCCCGCGCCAGAAGCGCGGATGCGGCAGCTTCTTGGTCAGAGAATGGCAGGATTTGTCCCTGCACCAATTGGCCAGTCTCATGGCCTTTGCCTGCAATCAACAGACAATCGCCCTTTCTCAACAAGCCAACAGCATGGGCAATCGCCTCACCGCGATCTCCAATCTCAAGCGCATCCGGGCAACCCACCATGACGTCTTTACGGATCTGGGCGGCGTCTTCGGTGCGGGGGTTATCATCTGTCACGATGACGACATCGCCAAACTTCGCCGCTAATCCACCCATTAAGGGCCGCTTGCCCTTATCCCGGTCGCCACCGCAGCCAAATACCAAAACCACGCGACCGGGCGCATGCGGGCGGGCAGCACGCAAGAGGACATCCAAGCCGTCTGGCGTATGGGCATAGTCGACAAACACATGGGCACCATCCTCGGTGCTACCAATATGTTCCATCCGGCCTTTGACCGTTTTCAGGCCAGCCAAGCCTTCAAACACCTTGTTGGGCTCTTCGCCTAGGGACAAAGCAAAGCCAGCAGCCATGACCGCATTGAGGGCTTGAAACTCTCCGATTAGGGGGATTTCAACGGGGTAGGTCTTGTTGGCGAAACGCAGATCAACCCGCTGGCTTGCAGGCTTGGGCCAGAGTTCTTCGATCTTCAAAAAGTCGCCACGCCAGCCCACTAGTTTCAAGTCCAGTGATTTGGCTTTGGCCGCTTCTTCAAAGGCTAAGGCCTCGACGGCGTCGGCGTTTACAATCGCTGGCTGACCGGCGCTCAATAGATCATTGAACAAGCGCAGCTTGGCTTGGCGATACTCTGCCATGGTGCCGTGATAATCGAGGTGATCTTGGGTCAGATTGGAAAAGCCCGCAGCGGATAGGCGTACACCATGCATCCGGCGCTGATCCAAGGCATGTGAGGAGCTTTCCATCGCAATATGGGTGATGCCCTCATCAGCCAAGTTCTGAAGCGTCGCATGCAACGCAATCGGGTCTGGTGTTGTGAAGCCCAGATCAATACGGCCTTTGGGTCCAATGGCCCCTAAGGTTCCAACGCTAGCTGCCGCCCTGCCCGCATGGGTCCAGATTTGGCGCAAGAAGTCGACGGTGGAGCTTTTCCCATTGGTGCCCGTAATCGCCACCACGCAAGCTGGCTGGCGTGGATAAAACCGCGAGGCCACAGTCGACAGGGCAGCGCGGGCTTGAGGCACTTCAATGACAGGCACACCGCATGCGGGCAGGCCCGGTTCAGCTAAAATCGCCACAGCACCAGCGGCAACGGCTTGGTCCACATAGGCGCGGCCATCGCTTTGGGTACCCGTCAGGGCGGCGAACAAGTCCCCCGGCGTCGTCTTGCGACTATCAGATGATAGGCCGGTGATGGTGAGGTTTGCAGCTGGATGTCCCGACTCTAAGTCGAGGAGATCGGCGAGGTTCATGGCTCCCCCTGCGTCGCTTTCTGCGACGGACTGGTCTTTGGTGGTGGCGCAGACTTGAGCGTCGGCGCGCGCGGCGGCTCCATCTGAGCTAACGCGCGGTTTGGCGCAATCCCCAGAAGCGGTGCAGAGCGTGCGATAATCCGCGAGACTGAAGGCGCTGCCGCATAGGCAGCCGTGGCGGCACCTCCCGACTCTGCATAGCCCTTTGGCTCATCGAGCAAGAAAACAATGGCGTAACGGGGGTCGCTTGCAGGGAACACGCCGGCAAAGCTTGAGACGCGGCGATTGGAATCGTAGCCGTTTGGCCCTGCTTTCTCTGCGGTCCCCGTTTTGCCGGCAACCTCATAGCCCAGTGCATCCGCGTTCTTGCCGGTGCCATCGGTCACCACTTCACGCATAAGCTTCACAACGGTTTTCGACGTCGCAGGCGTCAGGACCACACGGCTGGATACTTGAATAGCGGGGTCGCGAGCGACAAAGGTCGGGCGAATATAATGACCGCCATTGGAGACAGCCGCATAGCCACCCGCCACTGCCATCGGTGAGACCGCAATCCCGTGCCCGAAAGAGGCGGTTGCGGCGGCAATCTCGCTCCAACGCTTGGGTAGAATTGGCCGGGCATTCTCCAAAAGCTCACCGCCCGCGGCCTCCATTAAGCCAAGACGCGAAAAGAATTCTCGTACGCGTGGAGCGCCGACCGAACGAGCAATCCGCACGGTGCCGATGTTGGAGGAGTGGGCCAGAATTTCCGAGACCGACACGATCTTATTCATCCCGTGAAAGTCTGAAATCAGCTCCGAGCCAATTCGCATCGGCGCGCGGGCGTCGAATACCGATTCAGGCGTAATGATATTGTCTTCAAGGCCAATTGCGACAGTAAAGACCTTGAAGGTCGAGCCCATTTCAAAGCGCGAATTGGTTACCCGATTATTCTGTTGGTTTGGCGTGTTGGCCTCTGGCCGATTGGGGTCCATGAAGGGCCAAGAAGCCGAGGCAATAACTTCGCCGGTTTTTGCATCCAGCATGACGGCGGCACCGCCCTGTGCCCGGAATGCGCTGGCAGCCTCGCCCAGCTCGCGCTCCAAGATGTATTGCACGCGCATGTCTAAGGACAGGCGCACAGGTTCTGCACCTGATCCCGTGGTCAGACGATCATTTAAAGCGCGCTCTATCCCATTGATGCCTGAACCATCGGGATGCATTGAGCCGAGCACATGGCCTGCAAAATGGCCCATGGGATAAATCCGCTCGGACTCTTCAATGAATTCAAGGCCAGGCTGTGCCAATTCCCAGACGGCTTGCTTTTGTTTCGGCGTGAGGCGGCGCTTGATCCAGACAAAGCGCGAGCGGCTCGACAGCTTTTCAACGAGGCTCGCCTCATCCATTTCTGGGAAGACCTTGCGCAAAGCACGCGCGGCCTCAACCGGATCCCAGATGCGCTTTGGATCAGCATAAAGGGAATGGGCAACGAGCGAAGTGGCCAGCAATTGACCATTACGGTCAACAATATCGGCCCGCTTAGAGGGCGGTGCGACGGCGGCCCGCGCAGCGGTTGCCGCCTCATCAACCGGCCGGAACAGACCAATCTGGACGGCACGGAGGCTCAGCAGGCCAAAGCCCGCACAAAAAGCAACAGCGAGTGCGATCGTGCGCCCCCGCATGGTCCCAATACCACCTTGATCACGGGGGGCTGGCCGCGGCCATTCAAAGCTAGGTTCTGGGCGGAGTGCGTCGCTCATCGTGCCACCACCGTCGCGACTGGGGCGGGCTTTGCTGCAACAGCTTTTGACTTGTCGACGGCGGGCTCCGCAGGCTCTGCCTTAGCACTAGGCTCGATTGGATTGGCGTCGACGGCTGGAGGCGCAACACGCAAGGGCGCAATCTGATCAATATCGTCTAAGGTCGCGATGCGATCAGCAGTCATCGGAACTAAGCCCAGCTTGCGCCTTGCAGCCGTTTCTAGCCGGTCCGGCCGCTCAACCCATGTGAGTTCTGCTTCTAGAGTTCGCACGGCGCGCCGCTCAGTATCGACCTCATCTTGTAGCACCAACACTTTTTCGCGCACTGCTTGGGCCTCCGCTTTGGCCCAATAGAGCGCAAAGGCCAGAGCCACGAGGCCGACAAATCCAAACAAATGGGCGCGGGTCAGTGTCATGCGGCCCTCTTAATCTGGTCTAGTGATGGGACCCCGGCAATACTTGTGACGCGGCCCGAGCGCGCAGGCGCGCTGGTGCGGATAGCGGCCCGCAGTTTCGCTGACCGCGAACGCGGATTAGCTTCAACTTCGGCCTCTGAGGCAATCAATGGCTTGCGGTTCAAAAGGCTGAACGTGGCGGCGGGGCCAGCTTGGGCCGGGGCATGACGCGACCCCGGGGCCTCTTTGCTGCGGTCATTCAGGAATGTTTTGACGGCGCGATCTTCAAGGGAGTGAAACGTAACGACCACTAAGCGACCGCCCGGCGGCAAAACAGCCTCAGCCGCTGCCAAGGCTTTTTCCAACTCGCCAATCTCGTCATTCACATAAATACGGAGCGCTTGGAATACGCGCGTGGCGGGATGAATATGGTCCTTATGTTTACGGCCTACAACACGGGAAACCACGCCCGCTAATTCTGAGGTCCGCAAATAAGGGGTCGCAACCCTGTCAGTGACGATGGCGCGCGCAATCCGACGTGCCTCGCGCTCCTCGCCGTAAACATGGAACAAGGTGCTGAGCTCACCCTCGGTTAATTGTGCCACAACATCGGCCGCACTGGGACCATCCTTGCCCATGCGCATATCTAACGGCCCATCCTGCATGAAGGAAAATCCGCGCTCTGGCTGATCAATCTGAAAGGATGAGACACCAATGTCGAGGACCACTGCATCAATCTTGTCTTGCAGCTCATCCAGTTTGGAAAATTGGGTTTCAACGATGGTGAAGCGGCCAGACATTTCCTGTTCGAGAACCCTCCCGCGCACGACCGCATCGGGATCTCGATCAAGGCCGATGACCTGACAGGGTGCGGCAGCTAGAATAGCGCGCGTATAGCCACCGCCGCCATAAGTGCCGTCGACAATCACTTGGCCCGCCTGCGGGGCCAGTGTTTCAAGCACTTCGGCCATCATGACGGGAAGGTGACCGCTCATTCTGGGTCCCCTTCCCGCACTTTGCGCCGGGCCATCGCGAAGATTTTAGCTTTCGTGGCTGCAGTTCGATCGCGCGCGGTCTGCGCCATGCGGGCTGCAACTTCTGGGGTCGCGATGCGGAAATAGGGTCCAAGACCAACAAAGCTGACGCGATCTGACAGGCCCGCGTGGGAAACGAAGGTTTCGGGCAAGACGATCCGGCCCGCCCCGTCAAGGGACAACTTGCGAGAGCCGCCCAAAATGGCCAAGGTTGCGGCCTCGGCAGCTTCAGGATCGTCCTGCGCCAAGTCTTCAGCCGATTGTGACAGCGCAGCGATAAACCGATCGTCCGCACCTTCCAGCCAATCGCCATCTCCGGGCCAAACACGCACATGATCTTGCGCGTCGCCTTCGGCTTTCAACCAGGAGCGGAAGTCAGCAGGCAGGGTCACCCGCCGCTTGTCATCCAATCCCGCATCATAGGTCGAAACAAAACGCATGCAGCCCCCAAAGCACTCCATGTTTGGGATAACATGGGATTTAGCCCCATTCAATGGGATTATATGGATTCAAGGGAAGATTTGGGTCGTGACCTGCATTGCGGCTGGGTAGGATTGAACTTGCCGGACGAATCTATAGCAAATAGTCTGCTCCTAGCTTCGCGATCGCAGCGTCTGTCAGGCCAAATTACTTCTTTGCCAGACCAACAGGCCCGCCAAATTCCCGGTCCATCCGGCCTAGCGCATGCTGCATGACACCGGGGTCTTATCCCAAAATCACTTCGGCGATCGAGCGGGGCAAACGTGCAAAAGGGCTGGTTTGGGCTGCGGTCGCGCCAGACGCCTGATTGAGGTAATAAGATGGCGGCACAAAGGTCTGGCGTAGCGCATAATCGGCAACCACTGTTGCGCGATCTACCCCCAATACGGACAGGATCAGAGCACTTGCTACACCGGTCCGGTCTTTGCCTGCCGTACAATTCACAGCCAACGGAGCCTTATTCTCGAGAAGGTTTTCAAACATCTCTTTATATTGCGGCGTCAGCGTCTGGGTGAAAGCTATATAGGCATCGCCAAATATAACAACCGCTTCGTCTTTGGTCTTCGCTGCCACCAGCTTGTTCAGGGACCAACCCATCTCATAATCCTGTGACAGCGTCTTGACCCCATCGCTGCCGAGCAAGGCGCTTGGCTCGTTGGAACGCTCTTGCCCGCCACGCAGATCACAGATCACAGATCACGACGATGCCAAGGCTACGAAGATAGGCAGTATCATTGATCGTAAACTTCGCCATCACCCCAAAGCGATAGATCTTTCCCCAGCTTACATTTTTGCCGCGATGCGCTGCATATCCCCTTAAGTCGCGGAAGTTGCGGCGGCCTTCCAGCGGCAAAAGAGGCTCAGCCTTTCGCACATGCCCGCCGGAGCGCATGCGGATCAGGAAGTATGGGCGAGGACAAACGGCGGCGGCGACATCTAGCTGCCCATCTTGCACGGCGGCGGCAATCTCTTTCATCGCAAATAAGTTGGCATGGGGTGCGGTAGACGTCAGAACCCGGGCCGAACTGGTGGACGCTTTCCACATCAACCGCACTTTGGCCGGGTCAAGGCGTGTTGCAGCCGCGTTGAGGCAGCTTGCGGCTTAGGTCTGTGTGCCCGTTACAGTCAAGCCGGACGATAGGCCAATCAGAAGTGTGCGACGATCCATGGTAGACTTCCCCTCCGTGAAATGATCCTTCGGGCCTAGGTAACCTATTTGATGGTCTGATCATGGAATGATGAAGCTTTCGCGATTTTTGGTCGATATCTGGCCGACAAATTGGAATGCCTAACCAATACGCTCCGACCGCCTCAATGAGAGGCAAGGGCCTTGCCCTTATAGGTCCCGTCCAGATAAACGTAATGTGCATCTAATCGACAAAATAATACGGTAACCTAATACCGTGTATATAACATACTGTTTTTATATCAGTTTCAGCAAGCCTGTTGACATAAGTTTTGCTCCCGCCTAGAAGCGCCGCTCCCAAGTGGCTGCCCCTTTCGGACGGTCACGTTCATTTGGAACTAACTCCATGAAGACCTTCAGTGCCAAGACGCACGAAGCCGACCGTAAATGGATCGTGGTAGATGCCGAAGGGGTGGTTGTTGGCGAAGGGGTGGTTGTTGGCCGCCTCGCGACCTTTATCGCCATGCGTTTACGCGGCAAGCACCGTCCAGATTTCACGCCTCATGCTGATGTTGGCGACCATGTTGTGGTCATCAATGCAGAAAAGGTCGTTTTCACGGGCAACAAGCTGCGTGACAAAGTTTATTATCGCCACACCGGCTATGCTGGCGGCATCAAGGAAACCACTGCTGCGCGTTTGCTCGGCGGCCGTTTCCCAGAGCGTGTGCTCGAAAAAGCTGTTCTGCGCATGATGCCAAAGGAAAGCCCTTTGGCTCGCTCGCAATTCGGCAAGCTGCGCGTTTACGCCGGCACCGAACACCCACATGAGGCCCAATCTCCAGAAGTGGTAGATTTCAAGGGTCGTAACCGCAAGAACGTCGGGGCCGCATAATGGAAGAAGTAGCAAAGAGCTTCGAAGACCTCGCCTCCATGGGCACCGGTGAAGGTGTTGTGGAAGTTATCGTTCGTGAACCCGAAATCGACTCCTTGGGTCGTGCTTATTCGACCGGCAAGCGCAAGAACGCGATTGCTCGCGTTTGGGTGAAGCGCGGCACTGGTAAGATCACCATCAATGGCAAAGACCAAGGCACCTATTTTGCGCGCCCAGTTCTGCGCATGGTTATCAACCAGCCCATGCAAGTGACAGATCGCGCCACCGAGTTTGATGTCATCGCCACCGTAAAGGGCGGCGGTCTGTCAGGCCAAGCCGGTGCTGTTCGTCACGGCATCGCAACGGCTTTGACCCGCTTTGAGCCCGGTCTGCGCCCGGTTCTGAAGCCATTTGGCTATCTGACCCGCGACAGCCGTGTGGTTGAGCGTAAGAAGTATGGCCGCGCAAAAGCACGCCGTAGCTTCCAATTCTCCAAGCGCTAAGACCTACGCGTCGAACATATCCATGTTTCAAGCGGGCGGCCTTAGCGGGCTGCCCGTTTTTCGTTTTGGACTTTGAAGGCGAATCCCATGACCACCCAAACACTGAATGCCGCGATCCTTGGTGCCTCTGGCTATACGGGGGCAGAGACGATCCGTCTGCTCGCCCACCATACCAACGTCCGCGTCGGCGCGATTACGGCCAGTGCGCAAGCTGGGCGTTCTCTGGGTGACCTCTTCCCGCACTTGTACCCTTTTGCCGATCGCACCTTGATCAAGGCTGAAGATGTGAATTGGGATGGGGTGGATGTGGCGTTTGGATGTTTGCCACACGGTGCCAGCGAAGAATTGTTGGGTGAGTTGCCACCCCATGTGACGGTGATTGATCTTTCCGCTGACTTCCGGTTCCGCGACCCTAGTGCCTATGCCACGGTTTACGGGCGCAGCCATCTTCATCCTGAAAAAACCCGCAACGCGGTCTATGGTCTGACCGAATTTACACGGGCAGAGCTTGCCAGGAAGCCCGATGTCATTGCCTGCCCCGGCTGTTATCCAACCGCCACCCTTCTGGCGATCAAGCCTTTAGTGGAAGCGGGCGTCGTCTCGCCGCATGAAATCATTGTGGATGCGAAGTCTGGGGTGTCAGGCGCTGGGCGCGGCCTCAAGGAAGGCAATCTGTTCTGTGAAACGGCTGAAGGCCTGCACGCCTATAGTGTTGGCAACCACCGCCACGCGCCCGAGATTGAACAAGAATTGTCCCACGCCTCTGGCGCACCCGTTTTGGTGAACTTCACGCCACACTTGGTGCCTATGACGCGCGGCGAGTTGGTGACCTGCCATGTGAAGCTGGCCAATGGTGCGACCGTGGACGATGTGCGCGCAACCTTGAAACAGCGCTATGCCGACGAAGCCTTCATCAAGCTGGCACCCAAAGGCGCCTCGCCAGATACACGCTGGGTACGGGGTTCAAACCTTTGCATTCTGGCGGTCTTCCCCGACCGCATCCCCGGCCGCGTCATCGTGGTGGGTGTGATCGACAATCTGGTAAAAGGTTCAGGTGGGCAGGCCATTCAGAATATGAATGTTGTCTTTGGACTGCCTGAGTCACAAGGATTGACGATGGAGCCCTTGTTTCCGTAAAGGATAACTTGGCCGAGAGCGGGCCTTGTCGCGTGTGCGGACCGTTTTGCACGCGACGCTTTTAGCCTTGTTTGGCGGATGAGAGAGTCGGGCAAATATGGCAAAACCGATCCTGCGACTGGGCCCCGTTGATGAGCTAGACGATGAGTACGACCCGCTACTGGGACGCCCGGTCCGCGATGAGCCCATGCCCGTTGCTCTGAGTTCTGCTGTACAACTGGATCCAGATCAAAGCGTGTTCGACGAGCCCGTATCGGTGGCTGAACCAGCCTGGACTGATAAGACAGCACCGCTTGCTAAGTCAAAACCAGCCGATGAAGATAAACAGCCCAACCTATTAGATTGGATGGAAAGCCCTGCTAAGACCCAAGCCCCTGCTGCAGAACACGAACCAACGCCAGAGCCAGAGCCCGAGGCAGACTTGGTTGCAGAAGTTGCACCAAATGCGCCGGCAGTAGAAGAGACTGTTGAAGCCCTTCTTGAGGAGCCTGCCGCCGAACTTGAAACAGAGGCCGAGCAAGCCGATCCGTGCCAGGACGAGTCTGATCCAGAACCCCTGCTAGACCAATTGGTTCAGTCCTCAGAAGATATCGTCCCAGAAATTCCCATAGATGCTGGCCCTGAAACCACTCCAGAGCCTGAGCCTGAAGTTCACTATGCGCCCGACCCGGTCATATCCTTAGAAGCAGAAGCAACCGACGGGCCACCTTTGGTCCCCGAAGCCGCGCCTCTAGACGCCACATCTACCCTAGCCGCACAGCGGATTGAACGGGCTGCCGGCCTATCACGAACGGCACAGCGCCGGGCGAACATGAAGCGCAGTCCGATTGGGCGGCGAAGGGCTGCGCAGAAGCTGGCAGCCACGGTGACCGGGACAGCCCTATTCGCCGTTGCCCTGTTCTTCACGATGTTGTCCTTCCTAGCGCCCTTGGGTTATCCGTTTGATGCGGTGTCTAGCTATCGCTGGTACTGGACGCTCCTTGCACTAGCTGCTGGTCTTTCGTGGGCGTTGGTGCGTGGCCGGAATATGATGATCGCCTCAGCCTTGATTGGTCTGATCAATCTGATCGTTGTTTTACCGACGTTGGGTGCCGCCCCTAAAGGCGGGCAGATTTCAAATGCGGTTGTGGCTTGGGCCAATGTAGCCAGGAATGACAAAGCGCTTGAAAAAGTGTTGCGCGAAGCAGAGCGCCAAAAGGCTGGCCTTGTATTGATTGCCAAGGCTCCAGAAAGCATTTTGACCCCGCCACAAGGCTGGAACGTGATCGAACGACCCAATCTTTCGGATCCGACCAGCATTGCAGTATTGTCACGCGGGCGGTGGCAGTCCTCAACCATCCCTGGTGAGCCAACGATTGCGAGCACTGCAGCAGGCGACTTAACCATTATCGCCACCATGCCGCCGCCTTCAAATGGCGGGCAAGGGGTTGGCGCTGCTCGGGAGTCTCAGTTGAACCGCGCGGCGGTTCGCGCTGGCGATCAGGAAGGCCCTGTGGCCGTCTTGGGCGATTTTGGTGTTGCCCCTTGGGACGGCGCGATGAGCCAATTTGGTAAGTATGGTAATGTAACCCGGGTGCGGTGCGGTGGCCTTATGGGGGCAACAGTCACCAAAGCCTTTGGGCTCATCGGAATTGCCCATGACCACGCCTATGTGCGCGATGTGAAGGTTACGCATTGTCGGTTGGGCGGACCACTCAATCGCGGTGGACATCGGGCGATCTATCTTTACCTCGCCCCCTTGGATGCTGCCAACTAGTCAGCGCAGCACGCTAAATGCGTTGCCGCGCAACTGCCCAAACAAGCCGCAGCTGGCGCTCTAGTAGGCTTAGGCTTGCCACCTGCCGGAATGGGTCACGCAGCGACCTAAAGGCTTTGGCATAGGGAAAGCCCAGTGCAGCGTAGGCCACAGCAGGGAAGGCCTGCCCAAAGACGGCTTCTGCGCAGGCTTGATTGGCCCTATTACGCGCCGCCACGATATGATCATGAGCTTGCTGGAGGCCGACTGCCAGTTCACGGCTGGTCTTTCCAGCAAAGGTCGCTTCCCTATCCAAGCCTGCCTGCGCTTCCACCGGCAACCAAAGCTGACGCCTATGCGTCCAACGCGGCCATTGAGCCATCAGGTCGCATCGGCGCCACAGAATACCAGCGTAGCGGGCGACCCGGTCTAAGGGCGAGGAAATCGCTGGCGCCCCGGCTACTAACAAGGCCAAACGGTTAAAGTTTCCATAGGTCTGGTCGCCGTGGTCGGCGAACTCGCCCCAAGTCTCAAACGGCACGTCGTCTTGCTCTGCCCCGAAGGCATCCACTAGGGCATCAAACCACGGTCGGGGCAGATTAAATGCGCGGATAGTTTCAGCCAGCGCTTGCGCTGTCGGCTGGGCGCGGACGGTCTTGCCGGTATAAATTTCGTCCAATGCCTCGCGCCACCATTGCAGACGAATGGCGGCCAACATGGGCTCTGAGACTGCTTGGCGGGCGCGGGCGACTTCATGGGTAAACAGGATCAGCGCAATCATACCGGCCCGCGCCTCTGGTGGCAGAAAACTCGTCGCTAAGGTTTGGTCTGGCGCGACTTGGGCGGCGTGTTCAATCATATCTTGACTAAGGGTGATCATGGCAGCTCCCATACAAAAACGGCCCGCGCAGAGGCGGGCCGTTTTCGTAAGATTGTTTGGGCGTTAGCCCCACATAGTTTGGCGCATGGTCATGGCTACCAGCATGGGCAGCGACAACAACATATTGGTGCGGGAGAACAACATCGCAGTCCGCGCAGCCCTTGGCTTGGCTTCTGCTGGGGCTTCTGCCAAGCCCAGAGCGATCTTCTGATTTGGCCAAATCACCAGCCACACATTTAGGAACATGATGATCGCCAGCCACATACCGATACCGATGAACACACTGCCATCATCCAAGGCAAAGCCATTGGCAGCGTTCAAAGTCAACGAAGAGACCAAATAGCCCCGCGCCCAAGCGATCAGAATGCCTGTCACCAATGTACCAACAGCAGCCCAACGAAACCAGAACAGTGCTTCTGGCGCGATGAACTTGCCAATGGCTGGCTTCAGTTCATCGGGAATTTTCGGCATGGTGCGGATTTGTACGAAGTTGAAATAATAGAGCAGGCCAATCCACAAGATACCAAAGAACACATGCAACCAGCGCATGGCAGCATGGCCCATCAATTCGTGCATATTGCCGGAAGTGTTGTTCGGTTGACCAGCAAAGACCGCGATCAAAAGGATGGCCAGCACCGCACTGACGATGAATGTGTTTCTGAAGTTAGAAAGAAGCGCGCCCATAGTTTCCCCTTTAAGTACGAATGACTAGATTAAACCCTATGTAGCTTATTTCCGCGCTATGTCACGTTACTGGAATCATTGCCACTGCAAAGTGACGGCCCTCTGTCGCCAAATGATTATAGGTGCGACAGGCAGCTGGCGTTGGCATGATCTCTAGGCCGATCTCGGCACCTTTTAGAATGTCGCGCAGACCAACAGGCGGTGGCAATATGCCCGTACCTGTTCCAAATAAGACGAACTCAATCTTGCCTTTCAAGGCCAAGATCGGCGCAAAGTGTTCGGCCAAGGATGCGCCCGCCAGATCAACCATCGTGAGCGGCCCCCAAGCCGAGGGCGTGTCGGCCAATATTAGTACGGAGCCTTCAATTCGCTTATCGCCTGTCTCCAGACCAAAGCGGAACCCGCCTGCACCATAGGCCGTGATTAGTGGACGACCCTTACCTGTTGCAGCGACTAATTGCATTGTGACTAAGGCCGCGCGTCAGCTTCAGTTCTGGCGGCCGCCTTATCCGCGCCGCGCTTAGGTGGCCACAAGATCAAGACTGGTGCCGCGACATAGATGGACGAATAGGTACCGATAAACACGCCAAACAGCATGATAACGGTAAACACCTGCATGGTTTCGCCACCAACCACTGTCAGGCCCAACAACGCCAAGAATGTGGTCAAAGCCGTAATGATCGTGCGCGACAGCGTCTCATTCGTCGATAAGTCGATGATATCGCCGAAGGACATTTTTTTATATTTGCGCATGTTTTCACGCATGCGGTCGAACACCACCACCGTATCGTTCATCGAATAGCCGATGATCGTTAAAAGCGCGGCAATCGTCGTGAGCGAGAAATCAAGCTGGGTGACCGACATAAAGCCCAAGGTCAGAATGATGTCGTGCGCCAAAGCCACAATGGAACCAAAGCCCATTTGCAATTCAAACCGGGTCCAGATGTAGAGCACAACCAGAATAATCGCGATGCCCAGCGCCAAGGCCCCATTGGTGCCCAATTCTTCCGAGACCTTTGGCCCCACAACTTCCACCCGCGGGAACTTCACACCCGGCATAATGGCGCGCAGTTCTGCCTTCACGGAATCTACCGTTGCCGAGGCATCAGCCCCTTCAGGAGGCAAAAAGCGGATCATCGCTTGGTTTGGCTCTTGGAAGTCCTGCACGCCGACATCGCGCAGATTCATATTGCCAACCCGCTCGCGCACTTGCGCCAAATTGATCGGCTTGTCCCAAACCGCCTCGACCACAGTGCCGCCCTTGAAGTCGATCCCAAAATTGAGGCCAAGAGTGAAGCAGGACACCAGCGAGGCAATACACAGCACTACGGATACGATTGCTGCCGGAATAGAGAAACGAACAAACCCAAACTTAGTGTTCTTGGGGATGAGCTTGATAAAGGGCCATTTCATGTTCGTATTCCTCAGATCGGCAGGCGCTTAGGTTTGGTCTGCCGATACCAGGCAGCGACCAGAACCTGCGTCATCAGGATGGCGGTAAAGAGCGATGTGATCACGCCAATGGATAGGGTCCACGCAAAGCCGCGTACGGGGCCAGCACCAAAGTAGAAGAGGATCAACGCAGTCAATAAAGCCGTCACGTTCGCGTCCATCACGGTAACGATGGCGCGCTTAAAGCCCGCATCAATTGCCAAAGCAGTAGAACGGCCTGCCAATTCCTCTTCACGCATGCGTTCATAGATCAACACGTTGGCGTCGACTGCAGCACCGATTGTCAGGATCAGACCGGCAATACCCGGGAGCGTTAGCGTCGCACCCACAGCAGTCATCGCTGCCAAGATCAAGATCAGGTTTATCGTTAGTGCCAAGATCGCGATGCCGCCAAAGATAAAGCCATAGGCCAAGATCATGAAGACGACGATCAATAACATGGCGATGACACCAGCGGTCGCGCCGGCATTGATCGAATCGCGGCCCAATTCCGGGCCCACCGTGCGTTGCTCCATAACTTTCAACGGGGCAGGCAAAGCCCCTGCCCGCAGCAAAGTTGCGAGCTCATTGGCACTTTCAATGGTGAAGCTACCCGAAATCTGACCATTGCCACCCAGAATAGGCTCGCGGATGGAAGGTGCCGACAGAACCTTATCATCGAGTACAATCGCAAAGCGCTTGCCGACATTTTCCGTCGATGCGCGCGCAAACGCGCGTGCCCCCGTTCCGTCAAATTGGAAGGTCACCGCAGGCTCACCCGATTGCTGGTCAAAGCCTGGGTCTGCCTTGGTCAAATTATCGCCTGTCACCAATGCGCGGCGTCGGACGAGAACAAATGGCTCACCGGGCTGACCGGGTTGTTCCAAGAGCACAGACCCCGGCGGGATACGTCCGGCAGCAGCTTCCGCGGGGGGGACGGTTTCATCCACCATTTGGAACGTCAAACGCGCGGTCTGGCCGACCAAACGCTTCAGCTTTTCAGGATCGCTCTCGCCCGGGGCCTGCACCACAATCCGGTCGACGCCTTGGCGAGTAATCGCGGGTTCTTTGGTGCCGGTTTCATCAATCCGGCGACGGATCACTTCGATCGACTGGCTGACAGCTCGGCGCGTCATGGCCACTTTGGCCTCTTCAGTCAAACGGATTTCGACCACATTGCCAGGGGCGGCTTTGACATCAAGGTCGGTGCGACCAGTAGGTCCGGCTAAGCCAATTACTGGGGAAGCAAGCGTTTGGATACGCTTGATCGCTTCTTGGACGTCAGCCGCGTTTTGGATCGTGACGCGAGCAACTTGGCCATCTGGCGTAAGCCCACGACCTGCGAACAAAATCGGAGTCTTGGCGGCACCAAGTTCGCCGGGCCGCTTTTGACCCCGCAATTCGCGCACAAGATCATCTGCGACGGTTTCCAAGCGGGCCTTATAAACTACTTGGCTCTCCACCTCGAACATTAGGTAGGAGCCACCTTGAAGGTCGAGACCCAGATTGACGGTCTTGCTTGGCAAGAAGCTCGGCATCGAATCTCGCACCGACTGCGGGAGGGCATTCGGCAGGGCAAAAATCAAGCCCAGGAGGGAAACGATGACAACGGCGAGAACCCGCCAGCGCGCAACATGTAACACGTCTATCTAGCCCTTCGGCAGATGCAAACCCTTGTGAGACGGGTCGGCACTTATATCAATTAGGATTTAGCGTCATTGGCGACGACAGGCTCGCTCTTGCCTTGCACTTGGCTAACCGTCGACTTGACCACGCGCACCGCGACATTTGGCGCGATTTCGACAGTCAATTCGTCGTCAGTCACTTTGGTCACTTTACCAATGATCCCACCCGAGGTGATCACGCTGTCGCCACGACGGATCGCGCCCAACATTTCAGTATGTTGCTTCATACGCTTTTGCTGAGGACGGATCAAAAGGAAATAAAACACCACCAAAATCATCACGAGTGGCAGGAGTTGCATCATAATGACTTCTGGGCCTGCTGGGGCCGCAGCGCCGGCAGCTTGAGCATAAGCGGGGGTGGAAAACATACGGACCTCAAAGTTTCTGACAGAAAGACAGAGTAGGCGGTTGAACACTGCGCTGCAGGTGGGGACGCCCAACCCGAATGGCAAGACGAAACGCAGCAAGGCGCGGGAGTTAGCATGCCAAAGACCTGTGCGGCAATGAAACTTGACACATTGCCGCGATCTCACGCCCTTGTGACAGGGCTGACATTTAGGTGAGGCGGATTGGGGCCTCTTCGCCGAGGCTTTCGACGGTTAAGACACCTCCCGCGCTGCGCAAGATCGTGACCGATGCATGGCCGGGTTTAAAGCAGGTCACGGTGTCGGATTTGGTCGCCAGACCGACAGCTGCATTGATAGCGACAAAGTGCGAAAAAACCAAAGTGTCTCGGGTGAGTTCCACTAAAACTTGGCCAATCTGATCCCGCCAGTCGCGCAGCCCCTGATCCACATGGCCATCCTGCCAACACCCGCTCATGACCGTTGTCAGCCAGTCACGATGATCGGTCACATGGGCCGGGACCGGGATTTCAGCCACGCGCGGCTCAATGAGTGGGCTGAACCCCAAGGTGGCGGCACTTGGCTGCGCCGTTTCTTGGCATCTTGCCAAGGGTGAGGTGATGAGATGCTTGGCACCCACCTCTTTTAAGCGGATGGCGGCAGCCTCAGCCTGCCTATGGCCAAGCTCTGATAGACCCGGATCGGGGTGAGCACCCCACGTCGCGGCAGGCTCTGCATGCCGCACGAGGTAGATTAAGGACATAAAAGCTCCTGCAGGAAGTAATTTAAGTCTTTTGCGCCGCGTTCAAGGCTTTTTGCGCGGCGGTCCGTGCTGTCCAAACCGCGATGATTTCTGCGGCATTGGCAGCTTCTTCGGCCATAATCTCATCATGCTTAGGATCGCGGCAGGTGATTTCGACATTGATGCCATTGGGATCGTAAAAATAGATCGAGTGGACAAAATGATGGTCAATCGGGCCAAAACAGGGGACCCCCGCTTGGTCCAAGCGCTCCTTAAAGGCCATCATGGTTGCGTGACTTTCGGCTTCCATCGCGAAATGCAGGTCCATACCCCATTTCATTTTGAACTTGCCACTATGGGCACCTTCAGGGACATCAAAGAACGCGACATAATTGCCGTCGCCCAGTTCAAAGAACAAATGCATATAGGGGATCGGGCGGCCAGAGCCCGGCTCTTCTTCAAACACCAGTGCGGCTTTGAGTGGAAGGCCTAAGATGTCCTCGTAGAATTTGCGTGTCTCTTCAGCGTCACGACAGCGAAAAGCGCTATGATGGACGCCCTTTAGTGCCGGTGCTGGATTGATTGCTTTGGCTCTGTCAGCAGCTTCTGCAAAGTCGATCGCCATGGCTATTTCCTCGATACATTCTGTGTTTCAACCCAGTCTATCGCAGTTTTGGCGATGGACCAGTCGTCACACTGTTTAGTCTGGTTTCAGTGGCTCAGCGCATGGTTGACAGAATGCTGGTTCCACATAACGTTCCTGTGATGAAAAACCTCACCCCCACCCGCATCGCGAGCCTCTTCTTGGCTCTTTCTATGGTTTCAGCGGCGAAGGCTCCAGCGCCAATTTCGGCAGCCGAGATCAATGCGGCTTCTGACGCGATGGCGACCAAGGTGGTGGCGTGGCGGCGCGATATTCATGAGCATCCAGAGCTTTCTAATCGCGAGTTTCGTACGGGTGCCTTGGTCGCCGCGCATCTGAAGTCACTCGGGCTTGAAGTGCGGGAAAATGTGGCCAAGACGGGTGTGGTTGCCGTCCTGCGTGGTGGTCGCCCCGGCCCCGTCGTCGCGTTGCGCGCAGATATGGATGCTTTGCCTGTGCTAGAAGCTACAGGCCTGCCCTTTGCATCCAAAGCCGTGGGTGAGTATCTCGGCAATAAAGTACCCGTCGCCCACGCTTGTGGCCATGATGCCCATACCGCCATGCTGATGGGGGCGGCTGAAGTCCTCGCCAAAATGAAAGACCGGATCCCTGGGACCATCGTCTTTATATTCCAGCCCGCCGAAGAGGGTGCGCCTCCGGGCGAAAAGGGCGGTGCGTCGCTAATGATCGAAGAAGGCGCTTTACAAAATCCAGCGCCTTCGGCGATTTTCGGTCTGCATGTCTTTCCGGGCACACCAGGTACGATCCATTATCGTCCGGGTGGCTTTATGGCGGCATCAGACAAGTTCCAAGTTTTCATCAAAGGCAAGCAAACTCATGGTGCCGCACCTTGGGCCGGGATCGACATCATGTCGCTGCAAGCTGCCATCATCCAAGACTTCAACCGCTTAGCGGCCCGCACCGTTGACGTAACGGCGACACCGACTGTCATCACGACTGCTATGGTTCATGGTGGTGTGCGCTACAACATCATTCCAGACGCGCTGGAAATGGGCGGCACATTGCGTACCTTTGACAATGTCCAGCGCCAAGACATTAAGAATAAGATGGAAAAAACAGTTGTGTCGCTCGCCGCCGCCTATGGCGCTGAGGCCAAAATTGCCTTTAATAGCGGCGACCCATATGGCGGCAACAATGTCACCTTTAATGACCCGAATTTAACGCGAGCGATCCTTTCTTCTTTGGAAGAAGCAGCAGGCGCTGGCAAAGTAAACATCAATCGTCCGCCCATTACTGGCGCTGAAGATTTTGCAGACTACCAAGCAGTGATTCCGGGCGTGTTCTATCATTTGGGGGTCAGCAAAGCTGGCGTACCAGCATCGCAATGGACCATCAATCACGCACCCAATTTCGACACCAATGAAGACGTATTGCCCATAGGCGTCCGCACCCATGTGATGACGGCCATTCGTTATCTGGAACGCGGTGTGCCTGCAGTGCGTACGCCGGGGGATTGAGGGGGCGCTAGCCCTCCACCTCATCCTCAAGCTCTGGCGCGGTAAAGATCGCCTCAAAGCTGGTTTGGTGCATGCCAGCTTTAAGCCAGCCATAGGGCGTGACATTGGTGGCTTTGATGATGCGGCGCTCAATCCGGCTGATTGGGTTGTCGCCCTCTTCGGGTACGAGATCAAAGTCGAGCACGTTGACGCAGGCCAAGTCCTGTTCAAACGGCAATGAGGCCGACGGCCCTGCCCCGCACATCCAACCCAGTAATAGCCGGTTGATGCCTTCATGGGCGACAACCAGCGCGCTGCTCCAGCCTGGGCGGTGCAGCAAGGCTTCAATCGAGGCGACAGCGCGCGCATAGGCATCAGCGAACAATTCGCCGCCTTCAAAGAAAGTTGCCCCTTCTTGGCCTGCCTGCTCGAACGTGAAGGTCAAATAAGCGCTTAATTCTTCGCGCGTCGCAAACGGGATGAACTTGCCGGAGTGGAGCTCTGTTAGGCCGGGCTCATCTTCCAACACGGGTGGCGACTTATGCTGGGACAGCACAATCTCTGCCGTCTCGCGCGTGCGGCGTAGGCCAGAACAGATCGCTATATCCAAGGGCACATGGGCAAAGGCCGCCGCCGCCGCTTTGGCTTGCTCTTTGCCGAGTGGCGTCAAGCGCGCAATCGTAGGGTCCTGCGACTTGACCACTTCGCGCGAGCCATAATCAACATGGCCATGCCGCATCAGATAAATCCGACGCCGCCCCGTCGTTCCTTCCAAAGCGCTCATGAAGAGATGCCCCAGTCGGCCAAAATGTCTTGGCTATGCTGACCGGGCTTTGGCGCGACCGAGCGAATGGTGCCCGGCGTTTTGGAGAAGCGGGGCGCAGGCGCAGGCTGAGTAACGCCTTCGACTTCCACAAAGGTCTGACGCGCCACATTGTGGGGATGCTGAGCAGCCTCTTCCCAGCTCAAAACGGGCGCAAAGCACACGTCGGTGCCTTCCATAATAGACGTCCACTCATCGCGCGTCTTCGACTTGAAAATGGCGGCGATCTTTTCCGACAAGGCCGGCCAATTGGCGCGGTCAAACTGGTTTTGGAAGGCGGGATCTGTAATCTCCGCCTGCTGCAAAAGAAGTGCATAGAATTGCGGTTCGATGGAGCCAATCGACACCCATTTGCCGTCGCTGGTCTCGTAGCAATCATAGAAATGTGCGCCGCCGTCGAGCAGGTTTGCATCGCGCGTGTCCTGCCACATGCCGCTGGCGCGCATGCCCCAGAACATAGACGTCAGCGAGGCTGCGCCATCAGTCATCGCCACGTCGATCACTTGGCCTTCACCCGTAGCCCGGGCATGAATGACCCCGGCCAGAAGACCAAAGGCGAGATAAAGCGCGCCACCGCCGTAATCACCAATCAGATTGAGCGGGGGCGCGGGCGGCTCCCCCTGCCGGCCTGTCGCCCAAAGGGCCCCGGTTAAAGCGATATAATTGAGGTCGTGGCCTGCAGCCTTCGCCAACGGTCCAAATTGGCCCCAGCCGGTCATGCGACCGTAAACAAGCTTGGGGTTGCGGGCCAGAACGACATCAGGCCCAAGGCCCAGCTTTTCTAAAACGCCGGGGCGATAGCCCTCCAGCATGGCATCGGCCTGTTCCAAGAGCTTCAGGCAAGTCTCAACATCGGCTGGGTTTTTAAGATCAAGGCTGATTGATCGACGACCACGACCAGTTACGTCCTTGGCTCCACCACCGGAGCGCGACCTTGGGCCATCGATGCGAATGACGTCTGCACCCAAGTCGGACAGCAACATGCCGCAAAAGGGCCCCGGACCGATTGCTTCAAACTCGACGACTTTGACGCCACTTAATGGACCCGACATGGCTTTCCCCTTGAGCTGTTGATTGGCGGCCCTTTACGAACCTTTGGCGTTTGTGTTGCGACAATGCGGGGAAAAGCGCAATGGCCAAAGCCACTTCAGGCAGGGGATAAAGTCCAGTCGACCACCCATGGCCAATCCGGGCCACGACGCAGGATCTTAGCCGGCGCTTTAGTGCCGAAATCGCGGGCTTGCCATTCTTTAAGGTCAGCGACGCGCAGGCTTGCCTGATCAAACGCTTCCAACCAGTCCTGAAACGGATGGGCAAAGGCAGGCATGGTGACTTCTTCGCCATCAGCGGTTTTGAAATGCGCCGATATGTCGTTTAGCGATAAGAAAGGATGGATTTCGACAATCTTGATCACACCACCGGTCCGCAGCAGGCGACGTGCTTCTTGCAACGGCGGTACAAGGTCTGCGACATGTTCCAGCGTCAGCGAGAACAAAATGAAATCCACACTCTGATCGGGTAGAGGAATGGCCTCGTTCATGTCCGCTTGAAATAGGGTCCAATCGCCATCACGTTTGCGTGCCTCCGCCAACATGGCCGAAGAAAAATCAAAGCCGATGAGATTTGACACCCCGCGTGCTGCCAAAGCCGCCAGATTGCGCCCCGTGCCACAGCCAAACTCCAAACACGTCTTCTGCGCGACCAAAACTGGCATGTGGCTGAGTGCGTGGCCAGCCGCATAGACCATCGGATTGTCATAACGATCATAGCTGGGTGCCCACACATCATAGGCCGCTGCGACATCCAAAGTCTTGGCTTCGCTCATACAGGGATGACCTTCCAGTCCGCCGCGCGGTTGCGAATCCATGTCATTTGCCGCTTGGCATAATGGCGGCTGTCGAGGATGGAGCGCGATATGGCTTCGTCATAGCCACATTGCTCTTCGAAGAA
The DNA here is from genome assembly GCA_041160865.1 of Pseudomonadota bacterium. Taxonomy (GTDB): domain Bacteria; phylum Pseudomonadota; class Alphaproteobacteria; order Caulobacterales; family Aquidulcibacteraceae; genus Aquidulcibacter. Next base: position 44,010 of record JBEAVQ010000010.1, read on the forward strand.
ATCAATTAGACCGGGCATGCCGACAGCCTTCATCACCGGCAAATCCGGCTCTAGCCTGCGTTGATATAAAGCATGGGCCTCGTTGAGGCCGCCATCTTCCATCATGCGTTCAAAGCGCGCTTCGATCCGTGCGTAGAGGACTTCGCGGTCCGGCATTAGCGCAATGCCCTCCCAATCACCTTGGGCCAGAACTGGCGGCTGGGGGTCTTGGTGCCAGTCGGACAACGGCCTGCCTGTGGCTTCAAAAACCTCTAAGGCGCGCGCAATGCGCACCGCGTCCTTGGGTTCAATCTTCCGGGCCGCTTTTGGGTCCACCTGCAACAGGCGTGCGTGTGCTGCACGCGGATCGGCCCCGACCAGTCTGCGGGTCGAAGCGCGCACGTCTGGCGGGACAGGTGGGGTCGGTACGAGCCCTTGCGTCAAAGCATGCGCATAAAGGCCTGTGCCGCCCACGAGAATAGGCCTGCGACCGCGCGCTTGAATATCGGCAATGGCGGCTTCGGCTTCTGCCAGCCAAGCCCCAGTTGAGTAAGCGACGGCTCCATCGATATGGCCGAACAAATGATGCGGCACGTCGCCCATTTCGGCCACGCTTGGCCTTGCCGTCAAAATCTCGAGGTCTGCATAGACTTGCATCGAGTCCATGTTGATGACTTCGCCATTTTGCTTGATAGCAGCATCAATGGCATAGGCGGTCTTGCCCGAAGCCGTGGGGCCGAGAATAAGGAGGGCAGTTTGCATGGCCTGCCTCTAGCCCAAGTTACGGCATACCGCCAATAGTCTGATGCGAATAAGCTGAATGGAGTCTCAAGTGCCCTCTCTAATCCTCGTGAGCCCAACTGGTGAAAAAGTCCTAGAAGAAGCTTTGGCGCGGATTGAAGCGCTGTGGGGTGAGCTTTCGCTGAAGACGATTGAACCAGGCGAAGCCTTGCATCTGAGCTCTGTCGATGGCGATACCGAGGAGGCGATTTCCTGGCTGGATGGCCTGCCGCTGGATATTTCCTCAAGGCCACCAGAGCGCATGGGCCTTTTGGTCGCTGATATGGATTCCACCATTATTGGCTGCGAATGCCTCGATGAATTGGCTGATTTTGCCAATAAGAAAGCTGCAGTCTCAGCTATCACCGAACGGGCGATGGCAGGCGAGCTTGATTTTGAAGGTGCCCTGACTGAGCGGGTGGCGATGTTAGCGGGGCTCGAGCTCACAGCGCTGCAGGCCTGTTACGAAGCACGGGTGGAACTGAATCCGGGAGCCGAAGTCTTCGTGAAAACCATGGCGCACTTAGGCGCACATTGCGCTTTGGTCTCTGGGGGCTTTAGCTTCTTTACCAGCCGCGTCGCTGCCCGTGCGGGCTTTCACACCAATCGCGCCAATCAATTACTGGATGATGGTACCTGCCTGACCGGCAAGGTCGGCATGCCGATCCTTGGCAAGGAAGCCAAGTTGGCAGCTTTGAAAGAAGATGCGGCGCGCTTAAACCTCGATCTATCCCAAACCCTTGCGATTGGGGATGGTGCAAATGATCTGATGATGATTGAAGCGGCAGGCCTTGGTATCGCGTATCGCGCCAAGCCAATCGTGGCCGCACAAGCCCCTGCACGAATTGAGCATGGAAACTTAGAAAGCGCCCTCTTCTTCCAAGGCATCCCACGTAGCGCATTCATAATTGTTTGAAGGCGCTTGGAACCTTACCTCGAATTCATTTGAGTTGACCGCCCGTTCCCCTTTAGGACAAGCGCGGGATTTAAGGGAGGGAGAGACGATGAAGCTTAGCTTTTTATTGGCGACAGCCATACTGTTGGGGACTTTGATCGGCAGCTCGGCCTTTGCTAACGAAAGTGGTACCACACATTCGGCCGCAGAATTGACCCGGCGCGCAGCCCTAGGTGTCGCGCTTGAAAACACCAGTGAAGGGCCAAAGGTGACCTTGGTTACGCCTCAGATGACGGCGGCCTTGGCAGGTGTGGAACCTGGCGACATCGTTCTCAGCCTCAATGGCTCCATGACCAAAACCAACTCAGATCTGGTCGCAGCGGCTGGGCTTTTGCGCTCTGGCGATACGACAGTGCTGACCCTTAAGCGCGGCACGGTCACCAAGACCGTCACAGCCAAAGTCACCCCCCGACCCTTGGAGTCTATTCCAGGTGCAGATGTGCGCTACGGCACCGTTTCTTTCAAAGAAGGTCGATTGCGTGACATTCTGGTGACCCCGAAGACTGCGGCATCAGGAGCCCCTGTTGTCTTCCTGATCCAAGGCTATGGCTGCGGCAGTGTCGAAGGCCAGCCAAATCATCCCTATCACCTCTTGGCTAAAACTTTGGCAGAAGCTGGCATTGGGTCGTATCGGATTGAAAAGCTTGGGATGGGTGACAGCGTCACATCCACACCCTGCCTGAAGACCGACTTTGCCTTGGAAATGGAAGGGTTTGAGACCGCCTACCAAGCCTTGATCAAGGATCGCGGTGTCAGTCCAGATCGCATCATCTTCCTCGGCCATTCCATGGGCGGGATTCAAGCGCCACTGGTTGCCGCCAAAGGTCCTGCGCCGCGCGGCGTGATGGTTTTTGGCACCGCCCTTCGCAATTGGCAGGACTATATGCAAGAGCTGTTTACCATGCAGGGCTTCCTGTCCGCTGGGGCCGACCCCGCTGAAGCTGAACAGGCGGCAAAGGCTTTACGCCCCTTGGCGCAACGCATTTTCAATGAAGATGTCAGCCTAAAGACCATCGCGAATGAAAACCCCAATCATGAAGCCATGTTGCGTGGTGCTTTTGATTGGGACGGCGACGACCTCATCCTCGGTCGCAACCTCGCCTATTGGCGTGGAGTGGCCTCGCAAGACACTGTAGCCGCTTGGCGAGATACCAAGGCGCCAGTTCTGGCGATTTATGGTGAGGCGGACTTTGCGGCCATAGATGAGCGCGATCATAAGAGAATTGTCGATGTGGTCAACTTTTATCGTCCGGGCACCGCAACCTATCGCTTTTTGCCGATTACTGGCCATGGGTTTGATGTACAAGCAAGCCGGGATGAGGTTCGAGCAGCCAATCAGGAAGGAAAGCCTGTGACTGTCGCGCCCTACAATCTGGAGCTAACCAAAGTGATGGCAGCTTGGATCAGCTCATTGCCTGCCAGCGGGCAGACAGCGGCCAATTAATCGGACCGTAGCTCGGGTGTTGACGGGTCTTCAGCCCTTCGGTACCGGCTCCCCTTCCGCAGGCGGGCGCGGTGGGCCGAGCCGGACACCGGCTGGAATGCCCCGCGTCGTGATTTCAGCTTCAGCACCCAGATTGATTAGCGGGCAAGCCGGTGGTGCACATAGCCAAATCTCCACCCGCCGATTGCGAATGCGGCCGCGCTCGTCCGAGTTTGAGCCAACGGGCAAGGAATCCCCGTAAGAACGTACAACCCCTGGGGTGACGCCAAGCCCCTGCAAAGCCAAAGCCACAGTTTCCGCCCGCGATTGTGCAAGGCCAATATTGGTGACCCGTGCACCAACATTGTCAGCAAAGCCCAAAACGGCAATCCGACGCTTATCAATCTGGTTCTTATTGATGAAGGCAACAAAGCGCTTAAGGTCTTCCTCGGCGCGTGAGTCAGGTTGGTTGGCCCCATCATAGAAGCGAATGTCAAAATTCATCCGCTCAGCAAAACGCCCAAACGTCCGGTAATCGCTCGGCGCATCCGGCGGCGTCAGGACTTTGACAGCACCCAGTCTTAGGGGCGTAATTTCCATACGGGCCACCAATTCCTGTCCTGCTGGTGAGATGGCGAAATCGGCAAAGTCGCGCGCGTTTGGATCGCCGCCAGACGAGCCCACATAGACAAATAGTCGTTCAGCAAACGGATAGGTCTCGGTCGCAATCGAAAAATCGTCGGCCCCGACCGAACGGGCATTCCGCTCATTCAGCGCCAAGGCCTTTACGCCGCCTGTGCCACGTCGGGTTATCCCAATTGCCTTTTCATCTCGGCTAACGGCATCGGCTACCCCGGCAGGATCATCCAAGAAGGTGACCGTTTCAGGCGGCTCGCGGTCGCCCAGCAAACGCCCTGCAGGGCTTGAACTAAAATCAGCGCCTAGGCTCTCAAGTTTAATGGAAATGCGTCCCGACGTGTCTTTAGACACCTGACTCCAATCGGTGAACTCACCACTCAGAATCCGACCTAAGACTTCTGTGTCGATCCGATTGATCGGGTTATTCCGATTGACCACGACCAAGCTGGCATCCAACCCAATGATCTTTTCACTCGATGCATTGGTGAAATTGCCCAAGGCCGACAAACGGTCAGCCTCACCGGGTAAAACTTGTCGGGACGACATAACCGCCTCGAGACGCTGCTGCGTCAACGCTTCAAAGCCACCTTGTGAGGACCCAAGCGCAATCAAAACCCGGGCACTTTTACCCCCGCGCGTGCCAGTGATTTCTATAACACTGTCACCCTGATCTGCCCGCACAGATGAAAAGCCACGGACCCGCATCCAAGCCGAAACGAGGTCCATCATCACATTGGGGCCCATGCTGGAGGTGCCACCAATCCGGAAGAGAACATCGGCTGGTTTGGGCTGCCCGGCTGCAAAGTCCTCTGTGATTGGAATTTGTCCTTGATCTTGGGCGGCAACGCGTTGCCCTTCGGCTTGAAAGAGCCAGGACATGTAAAAAAGCACGATGATGCCGACAACAATTACCAAGCCGGTCACAGCCATCAGCCAGCCAAGCAGATCAAGTTTCAAGTTAAATCGTGGAGCCTTTCGCAAAGCCGAAGCTTTGCGAGGCGATGGCTTTTCGGGCTTTTTCGGGGAATTTGGGTTGATCACCTTATCCCAGTCATAAGGCACATCGTCGCGGCCGTCTGCCATCAAGGATTCCCCACGTTTCCATGTCTGTCATCGCGCGCACCGCATTCGATCAGCTTGCGTCTCTTATGCCTTTGAGGCTTCGCGCCAAGCGATAGTCGAGGCGGACTAAAAGGTCTAGCGTTGCTGCCTGTTACTAACGCGTTGGACGCAGCGCCCGATAAATCGGTTGTCCATCTCTGTATAGACGAATGACAACGCCATCGCGCTTGCGCGCAGCTGCTTGTAACGCCGCACGCGCCTCTTGCGGGCTTGCGACGGCTTGGCCTTGCACTTCAAGAAGGCCGTCGCCCGGGCGCACTTGGTCTTTGCCGGGGCCAAATGGATCTACTGCAGAGACAACAACGCGCACTTCAGGCGGCAGTTTTGGACGATCCGACGGAGCAGCCGCACGTAAGGCAAGCCCCATCACAGAGACCGTTGGCATAGCTTGCGGCGTGGGTGCCCGCACTTCACTGGGGGAGCGGCCAATAACCAGATTGGCAAAAATCGCTTGTCGGCCACGGAAGCCTTCAACCTTTACCTTAGCCCCTGCCGGGGCTGATGCAACAAATCGAGCCAAGGCGCGCGGATCAGTTATGGGCTGGCCCGTCCATTTCAAAATTCGGTCACCCATGCGTAGGCCAGCCTTGGCTGCTGGTGAGTTAGCAGCAACATCGGCAACAATGACGCCATTCTGGCCCGTCCCACCTTCTTCTGGCGTCAAAAGACGTGCGCGAAGTCCAATCCAGCCGCGCTGAACGCTGCCTGTTTGAAGGATGTCTGCCACAATCTTGCGCGCCAAATTCGACGGCACAGCAAAGCCAACCCCAACCGACCCACCTTGGGTACCGCCGGGAGAAACAATTGCGGTATTAACGCCGATCACTTCACCGCGGGCATTGAACAAGGGCCCGCCGGAATTTCCACGATTGATCGCCGCATCCGTCTGCAAGAAGTCGTCATAGCGCCCCGCCTGCAAATCGCGGTTCCGGGCCGAGATCACCCCGACTGACAAAGAGTTGCCGAGACCAAACGGACTGCCAATTGCAATGGCCCAATCCCCAACCTGGGCCGCATCACTATTGCCCCAAGTGACACTCGATAGGCGCATTGTGCCCGTGGTGCGCAATACGGCCAAGTCGGTCTCTGTATCGCGCCCGACCAAAGTAGCCGGCAAAACCGTGCCGTCGACCAACATGATCTCAAACCGATCATTGCCTTCAATGACGTGATTATTGGTGACCACCACCCCGCGTGGATCAATCACAAAGCCCGAGCCTGTTGAGCTGCCACCAGCCTCTGCATGTACAGAATCACGTGGGGCACCAACCAAGGACCGTTTGGCCCGGATGGCGACAACGGCGGGCTGAAGCCTAGCAGAAAGATCAGCAAATCCATTGCCTAGCCCAATAACCGGGCTCGCAGGCGTGGGGCCTGTGTTCTGTGCGCTCACGGGCTCAAGGCCGGATAAGCCAAGCCCGAAGATCGAAATCCAGAAACAAGCAAGCAATCGCGCAGTCATCATGGTCTCAGACTTAGACCGGAGTGGCCATTTGGGAAAGTAACCCCTTGCCGCTATGCGCACGCAAACACATCAGTGCCTCAATTAAAAAAACTTCATGACAGCCTTTTCACGGGTAATTGAATATCAAATGGAAGATAGACAAGCCGTCAGTTTGATTTGGGCGGGGGAACACCCATGGCTTTGATTTCTTATCGCGCGCTCGCTTTTGCGCTTGTGCCTCTTTTACTTGTCGGCACCAGTGGCCTTGCCCCGGCTTGGGCGCAAACAACCATTAGCGCCAGTCCTGCGTCCGGCGTAACGAATGCGCTGCCAGATTTGGTAGATGGCAAACGTACTTTCCAGCCCGCCTATTTCAACGATATCACGCCGCAGACGGCCGCCGATATGGTTGCGCGGATTCCGGGGTTTAACATCGACGACGGCGAATCCGTCCGTGGCTTTGGCGGTGCAGCGGGCAATGTGCTGATCGACGGCTCTCGGCCCACCAGCAAGAATGAGGACTTATTCTCCATTCTTGGCCGGATCCCAGCCAGCAATGTCGAGAAGGTCGAACTGTTAGAAGGAGCTGCAGCGGGTGCGCTAGCGCCGGGCAAACGCCTCGTCGTCAATGTGATCCGGAAAACCGACAACAAAGCGAGCGGCAAGTGGGAAGTGCAAGCCACCGGCGTCGGCAGTGGCCGCATCAAACCGAAAATCGATACGTCTTACACCTCAAAGCTGGGTGGCTTTAATGTCACCACTGGCCTGCAAGCTGAGATCGAGAATGTCGAAGACTTTATCGGCTTTGAGGGAATTCTCTCGCCATCTGGTATCTATACCGAGCGCGGACCAAATGATGATCGCCGCCGCTCAAAATACGCGCAAGCGACTTTTGCCGTTGATGGCAAAATGGGCACGACCAAAATCAATGCTAACGCCAGCTATATGCAAGGCGAATTTCATCGCAATTGGGTTCATGTCGCCTATCGTCCTAATGCCGCCCTCCCATTCCGCGTTGATGAAGGCCGGGCAACCAATGAAACCCTGCGTTGGGAAGTGGGTGGTGACCTAGAACGCGAGATGGCTGGTTGGACCGGCAAGCTCGCCCTTTTGGCCAAAGCAACAGTGGATCAAAATTCTGACCTCGCAGGCTTTAACCTTGTGGGACAGCCAAAGAACTTTGGCCGCTTCGTAGCTGACTCCACCAATGAAGAGCGCGTGGCGCGCCTAACCTTCAAGAAGAAATTTGGTGCCCATCAAATCGAGACTGGCGGCGAACTTGCTTACAACAGCCTAGATTTGGTTGGCCAATATGCCGAAGGCAATGGGACGATCTTTGTGGTTCGCCCATCTGACATTTCTTCCACCGAAGTCTCTGAGACCCGAAAAGAGGCATTCATCAGTGATTCTTGGACCCTCTCACCCAAGCTAACCCTTGAATCGACCCTGACGGGTGAGTGGTCAACGATTGAGCAAAGTGGCGCTGCGGGCAAGGAGCGTTCCTTCTTCTATCCAAAGCCCCGCATCAAAGCGGCTTGGAAACCCAAAGTTGGATGGACCTATCGCGTGGAAGTGGAGCGGGTCGTCGGACAATTAGACTTTGATGCCTTTGCAGACTCTGCGTCGGTTGGCGACAATAACCAGAATAGTGGCAATCCAGAGCTGCGCCCGGAACAAGCTTGGTCTAGCTTGATTGGTGTTGAAAGACGTTGGGGCAAGCGCGGCGTAATCAACGCCTCACTAATCCAAGAAAAATTTGAGGATCAATTAACGTTGGTGCCCACCCGTAATGGCGGCGTAGCGCTGGGCAATGTGCCTGAGGCTGAACGTTGGGGCTATAATGTGTCGTGGACAGTGCCGTTGCCCATGCTCTTAGAAGGGCTGGAATTTGAAGGTAGTTATCGCTGGCGGGATTCAGAGTTGACCGACCCAATTACCAATCAAGCACGGCCATTCTCCGGTTGGAATGGCAATAGCTTTGAAGCCAACGTGCGCTATGAGATGCCGAAGAAGCGGCTGCGAATGGGAGCTTGGCTCTGGCGTGGCGACAATAACCGCGAATATAGGCCTAGTCAGACTTTCCAATGGAGCACGATCGAATTCTGGGGTGCTTGGATCGAGACCAAGGCTTATAAAAATGTAAGCTTCGAGCTTGGCGTGGAAGATCCAAATGGAAACACGTTCAACCGCGTCCGCACAGACTTTACCCCCGACCGGCGGTCAGGGGTGATCAGTCAAACCCAATATCGCGAACGATCCAAGGATGGGATTTGGTATCTTCTGGTCAAAAGCACCTTCTGACCAGAAGGTCCAAACCTTATTTCACGCCGTGGGCCAGCTTCTTTAGAAGTGGTGAGGCCAAGGCCATCACAATCCCGATCCCAATCGACCACAGACCGATTGTGTTAAAGACCTCTAGCGAGGTCGCCAAAGCTTTGGCGGGATCAGTGACTTGACCGGCAACCGTTTCTGTAGCGGTCATTTGGGCGATGATGCCACCCAGATATTGCGCACCTGAGCTTGCCAAGAACCACGTCGCCATCAAGGTTGAAAGCAGCTTTGGCGTGGATAATTTGGTCATCCAGCTCAGGCCAACCGGGCTCAAGCACAGCTCACCGGTTGTGTGCAACAGATAGGCAAGCGCCAAGAAGATCACAGGTACGCGGGCCTGATCATCGGCAAATTGTGCGCCCCACACTAGGATCAAGAAGCCTAGACCCACTTGCACCAACGCAATCGCGAATTTCATTGGTGCCGAGGGGTCCATATTGCGCTGCCCGAGCTTTACCCAAAGCCACGCAAAAGCAGGAGCAAAGATCAGAATAAATCCCGAGTTGAAGCTTTGGGTCTGCGGCGCGCTGATGCTGACAAAGCCATCATTTGGTAGCGCCACATTGGTTGCGGTAAAGAGCGACAGGGATGAACCAGCTTGCTCAAACAGCGTCCAGAACACAACGGAAGCAGCGATCAAGACCAATGCCAAGATCAAGCGGCCGGCTTCTTCTTTGCTGCACGCGGTCGCCATGTGGTAGACAATGTAAATCAAGACGGCAGCCGAGCCCAAGGCCAACATATTGCCGACCAATTGGTTGTTCTGCACCAAGAACCAAATCGCCGGCACCGACACAATAGCCCCAATATAGATCGCCATTTCCAGATTGATTGGGCCCAAAACCTTCTTCTTCAAAGCTTCGGGATTAGGGGGCTCGCCCTTGCCTTCCAAACTCTCCTTGCCGCGCACAAAGGCGATATAGCCCGCCAACATGCCGACACCGGCAAGACCAAAGCCTGCCCACCATCCCACGACGGTCCCTAAAGCACCGCACAGAATAGCGGCCCAGAATGCCCCTAGATTGATCCCGTAATAATAGAGCGTGAAGCCTGGATCTCGACGTGGGTCGCCATCGGGATAGAGTTGACCAACAATGGACGAGATACTCGGCTTGAGGAAGCCCACACCCAAAATGATTAGCGACAACGCGATGTAGAAGATGATCTCAAACGGACCTTCAGACTTCACCTTCTTCAACTCATAGCTGCCCGTGGGCAACAAAGCGGGAACCGGCGCAGTTGTAGGCAGATCCTTGATCTCAATGCCCTTCTCTGACGCGCTATAGGCATAGGCCTGTTCGCCAATTTTCAGCTTGGCGACATAATCCTCATTGCGGCCTTCGGTGACGAACTCATACGTCGCGCCCTGATAGGTTAAAGTCTGGGTGGTTGGCTTGCCCTCGAAACCCATGGCAAAGTGGCCAAACACCAGCGCCAAAGCGCCGAAAGCAATCGCCTTGCGCGTGCCCAAAAAGCGGTCCGCCAGAACACCGCCGACCAGCGGCAACAAATAGACTAAGGTGGTGTAAGAGGAGTAAGTCTTTTGCGCGTCGGCTTGGTCAAACAGGAAATGCTGAACCAGATAGACCGTCAAAAGGCCGCGCATGCCGTAATAGGAAAAGCGCTCCCACATCTCGGCGAAGAACAAAACGCGCAAGCCCTTGGGGTGGTTTTTCATCTCTCTGGCGACCGGGAAAATTGTTCCTAACGTCACCAAGAGCCCACCGGCAAACACGATGTTCCAAATAACACCCCAAAGATCCGACATGATCAACCCCCTTTTTGGGGCCGTCTATGACAGCCCTGTGATCTGTGGCGCGCACATGATCACGGGATTGCGATGAGAGCAAGGGCAGTTAAGCGGCTGGCATTGCACACTTATCAGTCGACTAGTGAGCTAAGGCGGCCCCTAGTTCGCTTCTTGTTGGACAGGCAACTCTGCATGCAAATCCAAGTCGCCCCCAAGTTTATCGCCGACCGAGAGGGCATTGAGGCGGGCATAAGCCCCACCTTTTGCCACCAACATGTCATGCGTGCCCTGCTCGACGATGCGTCCGGCCTCGAACACCAAAATACGATCAGCTTCACGCACTGTCGACAGGCGGTGCGCAATCAAGATGGTCGTCTTGTCTTTGGCCAAGGCCTTCATCGCATCTTGAACGTCTCGTTCGGTCTGGGTGTCGAGTGAGGATGTGGCCTCGTCCAAGATCAAGATCCGGGCATCGGCTAGGAATGCGCGGGCAAGCGCTACGCGTTGACGCTCCCCACCTGATAGCTTGACCCCCCGCTCGCCCACTTGGGTCTCAAGACCCTTCGGCAAGCGGGCAATGAAGTCTGCCGCTCGCGCGTCCCGGGTGGCCGCTTCCAACTCAGCCAGACTGGCGTCTGGACGCGCATAGGCGATGTTTTCCCGTAGGCTGCGGTGAAACAAAGCTGGGTCCTGCGGTACCAAGGCAATGGAGCCGCGCAGGCTATCTTGCCGCACGTGACGCACATCTTGGCCATCAATGCGAATGGCACCTGCATCGACATCATAGAGGCGCTGTAAGAGCTTGACGAAAGTCGATTTGCCAGACCCGGTCTGTCCCACCAGTGCCACAGTTTCCCCCGGCTGGATGGTCAAAGAGAAGTTATTGTACAAAGACTCGCTTTGCCCGCGATAGCCGAATGTGACGCCATCGAACACGATCTCGCCATTGCCTTGCACAAAGCGGGCAGCACCTGGCGCATCAGCGACGTCTTCGACTTCCAGACTGTAAGCGACAGCATCTTCGATATCGGCAAAGCCGCGCTGAACTTGCTGCACCGTCTCGCCCAAATTGCGCAGATAGCTGGCAATCAGAAAGTAGCTGGTCAGAGCAAAGGTTGCGTCTCCGGGACTTGCCCGGCCTTCGCGCCATTCGATCAAAACCAGACCCAAAAGCCCAACTTGTAAGGACCATAGGATGATGTTGGACACCGCCCAGCCGTCTGCATAGCGCATCCACGTGGTTGCTACGAGGCCACGCCACTTCTCGACGACGCCCCCAAAACGCACTTCTTCACGGGCCTCTGCACCAAAGGCTTTCACCGTTGGGTTTGCTGAAACTGCGTCGGCCAGCGAGGCCCCAATCGCCGTGTCGGCAGAGTTAGAACGCTCATTGGCTTTTTGAATATAGAGGCGGGCAATCAAGATACTGGCGAGCGTAAACAGTGTGATCGACCCGCCGACATAAAGCCCAACCATCGGCCACGTTGCCAGCATCATGCCAGTCAAGCCCACCAATACGATTGCGGCTGGCAAGATGAACCACAAGAAATTGTCTGATAGCGTGTCATAGGCCCACATGGCGCGGCTAACCCGGCGCACGGTTGCGCCGGCGAAATTGTCGCTGTGCCACTGGCTGGAGAAGCGCTGAACATCTTTAAAGCTGGCGCTGGTGATATTGGCCATGTTACGCGCTGCAAACAGGTTCCACACCCGCACAAGAATGTTGCGCAGGACAAACATACCAGCTGCAATAGCCGCAAAAAGCCAAAATAGGTCAAAAGCTTGGTCCGCCGCTTGTGGGCCCGTCGTCAAGGTTTCAACGATCCGTCCGGATAAAGCGGGCAAGAGAAGTTCGCAGGCCGTAGATAGCACCATCAACACCACAACCAGGGTGAACTTCACCGGCTGGCTGGACCAATGCCGCCAGAGGTAACGCATAATTTGGCTGATATGGGCCTTTTGCTGACGCGTCGAGGCGTCGTCTTCATCATCATAAAAGTCGGACATGGGTCACAGGAAATCGCAAATCAGCCAAGCACCGTCTGGTGTCGTTCAAAGTCCAGGCTGTTTGAATAAGCTTAAGCAAGGCCGATCAACGGCAAAGCCACGAAGGAATTGAAGTGCGACGCGCGTGGGTTGGCTCAACCTAATGAGACAAACCATCGTTGGATGGGCGGCGTCAGCAATCGCCCCGTGTCAATTCTCAATCATGCTTAAGTGGTCCCCTTAAGGTTCGTAAGATTGTGGTTAACGGCAGAGCTTACGTGGGTAAAGCCACCCTTACTAAAAAGATGCTTGGTTTGGCCATCTTGGCAAAGACCTGTGGCCCGAAGGCCACAGAGGTCTAGTAGCCCTTGGTGATTTTGTCATGGGCGATAATGCCCTGCAACACATCTTCCAACTCAGCGAACGGCACCATGTTTGGCCCGTCTGACGGGGCTTTATCGGGGTCTGGATGGCTTTCCATGAAGATAGCAGCGACACCAACCGCTGCTGCGGCCCGTGCCAAATACTTGACCATGGACCGATCCCCACCCGAGGAATCCCCACGCCCACCGGGTTGCTGAACCGAATGGGTCGCATCAAACACCACCGGCGCACCAAAAGCTGCCATGGTCGGCAGGCCGCGGAAATCGGTCACCAGGGTGTTATAGCCAAAACTAGCACCACGTTCGGTCACCATCACATTAGGATTGCCAGAGCCGGTCACCTTAGCAATGACATGCTTCATATCCCAAGGCGCCAAGAACTGGCCCTTCTTGATATTCACGACCTTACTAGTCTTAGCTGCGGCGATCAGCAAATCGGTTTGGCGGCACAAGAAGGCTGGAATCTGTAGCACATCGACGACTTCACCGACGATGCGGCAATGCTCTTCGGTATGCACATCGGTCAAAACCGGCAGGCCCAGTTTGTCCTTAATCTCTTGAAACACCGCCATCGCCTTATCGAGACCGAAGCCCCGCGCGCCGGTTAGGCTCGATCGATTGGCCTTGTCGTAGCTGGATTTATAAATGAGGCCCGCGCCCAGTTTGCCATAGGTTTCTTTGAGCCATTGGGCGGTTTCCAACGCATGTTCGCGGCTTTCCATCGCGCAGGGTCCGCAGATGAAGCTGATGGGCAGGCTATTGCCGACTTGCACAGCGCCTGAGCCAGCACCGACGGTTACGATGGGAGCGGGATTAGTCATCTTTACATCTCCGGCGGTATGGCAACCGCAACATGGTTTGACGGGCCTGATCTAAGGCAGACGCGCGCCGCTTTTGGCATAGCTTCGCGCTGAAATAAACAGATAGGGATTAGGACGATGGCTTTCGATGGGGTTTGGTTAACACATGCATAAGGTTTCGCAGTTTTAATAGCTTCATGACCCAGTTAGAGTCTCCCATTTCGCGTAAGCTCGGGCGTGCCCCCCCGGCACCCCTCGACATTGTGCGCGGGTATCAAGACGGCGGCGTTCAAAAGCAAAAATGGTCATGTCAACAGACGATTATCTTTGCACTCATTGCATCTAGCGGCCTCTGGGGTTTGATCTTTTTGGGTATCCGCACTTTGCTGGCTTAAGGGTGCGAGGTTTGCGCCATCTGGACTAGACAAATCGCGTTCAAAGACTGAGGAAGCTAAGCTATGAAACTGATTTCCTATACCCTTGGCTTTCCCCCAACTGAGATGCGTCCGGGCCCGGCCCAACGGCCTTGGATGGATTCAACGTCTGACCGCTTCGCTTACCGTTGTTTGCCACTCAACATTGCGAACCAATATGGGTGGGAGTTGTTGTGCCCGTGCTCGTTTGAAGTGACTTGGGATGGCGGCCCGGGCCCCGACGCCATGGTGGTTGAGATTCTGGAAGATGGTTGGCCTCATCCCACTAGCCACTTTGGTCATGGTGTCTTGACCTTTCATGTGAACCAAATTTTCCGCACTGAGCCTGGCACCCAACTCATGACCACGGGGCCGATGAACAATCCGAAGGACGGGATTGCAGCCCTCTCCGGGATTATTGAGACGGATTGGTCGCACTATACGTTCACGATGAATTGGGTGATGACCCGGGCATTTCATCCCGTGCGCTTCCAGAAGGGCGAGCCGTTTGCTCATATTTTCCCGGTCAATTTGGCGGGGATTGAGCAGATTAAACCAGAATTCAAGCCCTATGAGACCGAGGAGAATCTGAAGGACTCCTATGAGGCGTGGCAGGATAGCCGCAACAACTTCAACAATGAACTTGAAATCCCCGATTCCCAAGCCCGGAAGGACAAGTGGCAAAAAGCCTATTTCCAAGGCCTAGGTCCGGATGCGAAACCCACGCAAAAGGCCCGCCATTGGACCAAGCTGGATGTGCAACCTTGGCCCGGCGCTAAAGCAAAAAAGAAATAGGGCCCCTCGACAAAAGAACATAGATGGAACATGATGGGTCATGCTTGACCTACTCAGCCCCGATCTGTTGTCTTCTACCACCGCAGAAACAGTGGGTTCGGTCGTAATGCCTGCCGCGCGGCCAGATGTCACTTTAGCCGTACGAAATGGCGCGACCCGTTGCCTAATCCATGCAGGCTATGCACCTATCTGGGAGTTTAAGCTTGCCAATAGTCGTCGGGCCGATATTTGCGGTCTGAGCCCCAAGGGTGAGTTGGTGATTGTTGAGGTCAAGTCCGGGGTAGAGGATTTCAAGGCCGATATGAAATGGCCAGAATATGCGCCCTATTGCGACCTGTTTTTTTTCGCGGTCGCGCCAGATTTCCCAATCGACCTGATCCCCGCGACAGAAGAACAAGCGCCGGGCCTGATTGTCGCCGATACGTTTGGGGCTGAGATTGTGCGCCGGGCACCCCGGTTTGATCTGGCCCCGGCGCGGCGCAAGGCAGTGACCTTAAGCTTTGCACGCCATGCGGCCGTGCGGGCATTGCGCCTTTAATTGCTGAACTGACTGTAAGCCTTTATAACCGCGGGCCCAAATTCCAAATTGCGCTTGGCATAGAAGCCAGCAAGCCCAGCCAGAATATCGCCCGGTGTTGTTTGAGGTGAACCACCCACAAACGGCGGGGCAGGATCATATTCAATTGACAATTGGATACGTTGAGCCACAGCTTGACCTGCGATTTCGGCAACGATCGTTAAGGCAAAGTCGATGCCCGCCGTCACCCCGCCGCCTGTGAAAACACGTCCATCGCGCAGCACCCGGCCTTGGGTCGGGATCGCACCGACTTCCGACAACAGGCTATGATAGGCCCAATGGGTGGTCGCTTGTTTGTCTTTCAACAAGCCAGCTGCCCCCAGAACAAACGCGCCCGTACACACGCTGGTGATATAGCTCGCTTGGCTTGCCTGCTGCTTCAAGAAGTCAATCAGGACTGGGTCTGCCATTGCTTGTTCAACCCCGAATCCACCGGGGACACAGATCAAGTCCAAAGGCGGACAATCTTCAAACGTCTTAGTTGGGACCAGCGACAAACCACAATCACTGGGCACTGGCTCTAAAGTATGGCTGATGATGTGGACTTGTGAGTCGGGCAAACGATGCAGAACCTGCAAAGGCCCGGTAAAATCCAATTGGGTGACGTTGGGAAACAGGATAAAACCGATGTGGAACATGGAGCCCCCGCAAATTAATTCTAAGCCCCTAACATGTTAGCATGGGATCAGAAAGACGTGCGCACGAACTGAACATTCGGACAAACGGTCGCAGGCAAAACTGTCGAAATGTGCTTGCCAGCACCGGGAATAAGTGGTGGATCACGGGCCATGTCGAAACCGTCTGAAGCACCTCCTACCAAGCCATCCACCCCATTGCCCCGTCTGATCGCGCTTGGCGCGCTGGGCCTTGGATTGGTGGTGCTGGGTGGGGCATTTGTGCAAAAGGGCTTCGCCCCAAAGTCTGTTGAGACCGCCCTGCCAGAAGGCTGCAATGCGCGCGCCTTTGCAGAGATTGGCGGCCCCTTCAGTCTGGTCAATCAAGATAATGTGGCCGTTACCGAGAAGACTTTCGTGGGCAAGCCTGCGCTTATCTATTTCGGCTTTACCTATTGCCCAGACATCTGCCCCTTATCCCTACAAACCATGCGGCTGGCTTTGGATGAAGCCAAAACAGTTTCAGGCTCTAAAGCAGGCGATATCCAGCCCATTCTGATCAGTTTGGATCCCGAGCGAGACACCCCAGCCGCCTTGAAAACCTATGTTACGTCAGGCGGTTTCCCCGAAAAGCTGCAGGGTCTAACAGGGACTGTCGAACAAGTCACAGCCGCCGCCAAAGCCTTTAAGGTTGGTTTTCGTAAGTCCGTCCCAGAAGGCTCCTCGGCTGGGGATTATCTGATCGACCATACCTCGATCTTTTATTTGCTCGACCGCGAAGGCAAGCTCGCTACCTTCTTTTCGGCCGACCCAGACCCAAAAGTCATGGGCCAATGTTTGGCAGCCTTGTCCAAGAATGGACTCTAATGACTCGCCCAACTCACGAGTTGGGCCGGGCTAAACCGTATATCTAGTCCACCTATTGGTTGTGCATTTTGCGCAACGCAGTTGCAGCATTATTGTAAATAGCTGATTTTGATAATTTATTTGCCATTCCCTAGCGGCAAGCACGCCAATTATGCTGCGTGATATGGTTGCCAAATCTTCATAGATACCATGCAATCATGTCTAATCTGGCCGTCGCAAGTGGCGCGCGCGGAGGGAGCAAATATGCTTTATTCCATTGTTGAGATGCAGCGTGCCGCTCTGATGCCGTGGCGCTTGGCTGTAAATTACCAGCGCGCTTTGCTGGCCAATCCGCTTAATCCCATTGCGCAGACGCCGTTTGGCCGCAATCTCAGCGCCGCGTCTGACCTCTTTGAAGCGATGACACGCCGCTATGAGAAGCCCGATTGGCGGATCGACTCCACCGTGATCAACGGCATCAAAGTGCCGGTTACAATCGAGACCGTTTGGTCATCGGCGTGGTGCAGCCTCGTTCACTTTAAGCGCGACAAGCAGGCCTTGGCCCAAGCGCGCGGGCCTGATTGGGTCGAACCACGCGTCTTGATTGCAGCGCCTTTATCGGGCCATTTCGCGACCTTGCTGCGCGGCACGGTTGAAGCCTTCATTCAAGATCATGATGTCTATATCACCGACTGGCATGATGCCCGCGATGTGCCAATTGGCATGGGACGCTTTGATCTGGACGACTATATCGAACACATCCGTGAGATGCTGGTGCAAGTGGGCCCAAAAGCCCACGTGGTAGCTGTGTGCCAACCGGGCCCTCCCGTTTTGGCCGCCATCGCCTTGATGGCCGAAGACAAAGACCCTGCCCTGCCCGCGTCCATGACCTACATGGGCTCACCCATTGATGCGCGCTGCTCGCCTACGGTGACCAATAAGCTAGCAGAAGAAAAGCCGTTTTCGTGGTTTGAGTCCAAGATGATCCAGACGGTGCCGCCGATTTTCCCGGGTGCGTTTCGGCGCGTTTATCCGGGCTTTGTGCAATTGGCCTCCTTCATGCAAATGAATATGGACCGCCACATAGACGCCCACCGCGACTTCTTCAATCACTTGGTTGCCGGTGATGGCGATGAGGCCGAAAAGCACCGCGAATTCTATGATGAATATCTGGCGGTTCTCGATCTGTCAGAAGAATTCTACCTGCAGACGATCCAGAAGGTGTTTCAAGAATATCATCTGCCACGTGGCATCTTGATGTGTCGCGACCGTTTGGTGAAACCCCAATTGATCAAGACGGTCGCCCTGATGACGGTTGAGGGCGAGAAGGACGATATTTCTGGTATCGGCCAGACCCAAGCGGCACACGACATCTGCACCGGCATCCCTAAGAAGATGCAATATGATTATGTACAAGAAGGTGTCGGCCACTATGGCGTGTTTAATGGCCGACGGTTCAAGAGCGAGATTTACCCCCGCCAGAAGCAGTTTATCCGCACTTATTTCAGTGTGGATAAAGAACGTCAGTTTTTAACAGCTGACTGATTGGTGAAGGTTAAGCCGAGCCGAGTTGGCAGGTCTTTTGGCTCTGCCAAAGTTGGGAAATCGATGGGCGCAGGAGGCTGCATAACAGCCGTCATCACGCCACCAACTTCGATCCAGCGGGCCAAGGAAATCAAGAACTGCCTCTCCATGATCGACTTGTTCTTTTCAGCTGCCGACTGACGCAATGGCTCTGCCCAGGATTGACGAACTTGTGCCAAAGCTTGGGCATCTTGAGTTGCGGCACGGCTGGTTGCGCCCTTGGTAGGTGGTGCCATCATCGAAGCAAACACCCCAGCCGCTTTAGCAATCCCGCCTTGATCGCGCAGCTCTAGCGCGCCATTGAGGAAGCGCACGCCCTGATAGATTGCCAAGGCCCGCTTGAGTTGTTCCATATCGTCTGGCTTCTTTTCGCCTTTACCTTTGGGCTCATTCAGCTTTTTGAGATCCGCGGCCACGGGTGCCATGAGTGAATCGACGGTCTGTTCGCGGTAAAATTTCGCAAGCCCGTCCATCACCATATTCAAATTGAATCCCGCCCAACCTTTTAATTCATAGCCGAGTTCCTTGAACTTCACGACGTCTGTGGTGGGCTCATAGGTAGCATCATATCGAACAACCAATTCAATCCCATCGGCAATCAGAGGCGCAAACATGGCCATGGGACTGTTGGGTTGATTCAACAAGGCATCTGGAACGGTCAGTTTCATGGTGGTGGGCAACATCCGCGTCCCAATGATGATACCGTCGGCATTGCGGGTCGAACCGGTTGCAATTTGGTCAATGGTAAAGTTGAAGCCCATGGCTTCAATGCCAAATTCGGACATCGAGATGGCACCAATGCCGCCATCGAGCGGCCCACCTGGCAACAAATCTTTCAGTTTTGGGCTGTGTGTGGACGGAGTTACTGGAGCAACCGTTGCAGCCAAGGCAGATCCAGAGGCCAGTTCGGCAAAGCCGAGGAGTGCTGTACGGCCGCTTGGCTTTTTGTCCAAGCTGGGCATGATCTTCGCGAAAGCACCGCCGAGAGCTACGAAATAGGCGACATTGATGTCTTCTAGCGTGAACGACTCAAGGCTCATGTCAAAGCGCTTTTCTCCAACGCCCGTTGTGCCCTTCATGCCCGACAAACCGAATTTGCCTATCTTCCTGTCAGTCCAGTTGGTTAATTCCATCCGGTCCATGGCTAATTGGAAGTTTTGCGGCTGATCTTTTTCTGCTGGCAATTTCACGTCCATGGTGACTTTTTCGATCAGCATGGAGCCCAAAGAGAATTTCTTAAAATCAAAATCCTCCGGCTTAAAAGTGTCGGCATCGCCGATGATCTGCCAACCGTCGCTCTTCAGGTTTGTCGCAGAGATCTTGCCGAAATTAATGGTACTCTCCGAATCAACGACTTGCAGATTCAACAACTCCATTGAATTGGTCGACCAACCATCTGGCTTAAGGTTGATACCAATCAGATTGATATTGCCAATCTTGCTGTCTGTAACTTTGCCGTCTGTGCTTTTTACTTGCGAAGCCACATTTGTGATAAGAACATCGCCATCAAAGCCCGAATTTGCCAAGCTTGCGGTGTTGCCGTTGCCGCCACCTTCGCCGCTCATCCACTTAGCAAAAGTCTCAAGATTGGAGGTTTGGGTCAGACCAGTAGCTTCGATCTTTCCAATCGTTGTCTTCTCGCCATCTTTGTTGAATGCAGTACCGTTTTCAAATGTGAGGCTGAACCGGGCTTGATCCGAAGCTGCATCCACTTGCGGCAGACGTTGCAGAACGAGCTGGCCAAAACTGATGTCGGCCTTCTTTGTTTCCCTGTCCTTGAAAACAACATTCTCAAGTACTGCGCGGTCTTCACTGACGCTTTTGGTTACGAATTCAGCCGTCGCACTTGGCTTATCCAATTGCCAAGACTTCAAAGCATCGCGCATTTTTGGTGCGGTTTGGGCATAAGCTGGCGCAATCATCACAGAACACAGCGCCGTTGCGGCCAATAAAGACTTCAAATTCATCGATAAACTCCCCAGAAAACACAGATCAAATTGGCATGATACGGGCTCTCTGCCAACGTCAGAACTGTCCAATCAAAGATTAAAAAAGCGTTAAAGTCCAGTAGGGTCGCACCTTAACGGGGTGGACCGTTAGCTTCTGCTGGACGGGTCTGCACATCTTTCACAATCTCATCGAGACTGCGGGTTTCCGGGGGCGTGCGGGCTGGCGTCGGTGCGGCGGGCTGGGCTTCGGTGCTTGGGGTAACCGGCAGAGGCATAGCGTCCCCGCCGGTCGGCAGCTCAAGTGCGTCGACGGGCAGAGTTTCCACATTCTCGTCGGTCGGTTCTGTTAAAGCATTGGGATCGGGTACTGGGGCGAGCGGCAAGGCAAATCCGCGTGGCGCCACCCCCTTCATGGTTGGAACCATAAAGGCGCGCCAGATACGTGCGGGGGCTGAGCCGCCAGTGACGCGATTGGTTTTGACGGTGAAGTCATCATTGCCGACCCAAACACCCGCCACATAGCCACCGGTAAAGCCGATGAACCAAGCATCAGCATAATCACTGGTCGTGCCGGTCTTGCCGCCGACGGGCCGGTCAGAAAGTTGCGCGGTGCGTGCGGTGCCCGCTGAAACTACTTGGGCCAGCATCAGATTCATATTGCGCAGTGGCCCGTCTTCGATGGCGCGACGAGGGGCTGGGGCTGTGCGCTCCCACAAGATTTTCCCAGAACGGGTGCGGATGCGCTTAAACCCATAGGGCGTGACCGCCATCCCGCCATTGGCGAACGGAACATAGGCGGCGGTTAACTCAAGCGGGGTCAAAACTTCTGTGCCCAAAGCCAGAGTCGGTTGTGGGTCAAGGCGCGACCTTATGCCCAAACGACGAGCAGCACGGATGACGGAATCGCGGCCAACTTCTTCACCAAGACCGACGGCAACGGTATTGATCGAGCGGGCAAAGGCGCTGATCAACGGCATCGCGCCCTGGAACTTGCCATCATAGTTTTGCGGGGCCCATTCGCCGACCTTAATAGGCGCATCGACCCGCACGGAATAAGGCGTCTCGCCCCGCTCCATCGCTGCTAGATAGACAAAAGGTTTGAATGCAGACCCAGGCTGACGCTTAGCATCGCTCACCCGGTTAAACTCGCTCTCCTGATAATTCCGTCCACCGACCATGGCCCGTACGCCACCGTCGCCCGCGAAGGCGACCAAGGCCCCTTGGCCCATGCGCATGGCTTTACCATTCTGGCTTAGTTCTTGGGCAAGCGCAGTCTCGGCATTCAATTGGGCAGACAAGTCGAGTGTGGTCTCAACAATAATGTCTTCCTCGGGCTCTCCAACGATCGAACCTACATCTTCAGCAATCCAATCAAGGAAATAGGCCGCACCACCGCCGCGCGAGGTTGGGACAAAGCGCAAAGGCTGGCTGACCGCTTGCAGGCGTTGTTCCTTGGTGATGACATTTTGCGCCTCCATCACATCGAGGACGACAGTAGCACGGTCTGAAGCACGCTGAGCGCTTGAAACGGGATTGAAACGCGACGGTGCCTTTAAGAGGCCTGCCAGCAAAGCGGCTTCCGAGATGGTAAGGTTTTGCGGCGTCTTGTCGAAATAGCGGCGGGCCGCCTCATCAATGCCATAGGCACCCGACCCAAAGTAGACGCGGGCCAAATAAAGAGCCAAAATCTCGTCCTTGGTAAAGCGGCTTTCCAACCAGACCGAGAGCAAGAGTTCCTGCGCTTTCCGCTTCAAAGATTGTTCTGACGACAAAAATAGGTTCTTGGCCAATTGCTGTGTTAGGGTCGATCCGCCCTGCACCACACGGCCAGCGCGTGCGTTAACGTAGAAAGCACGGGCCAAGCCTTCAAAATCAAAGCCCCAGTGGCGATAGAATTTCCGGTCTTCAATCGCCAGCACCGCTTGAGGCACATAGGATGGCAGGCTCTTTAGATCGATGGGTGGTGAATCTGGCGCACCACGCCGATCCACGACATTACCGCGAATATCGATATAGGTGATGGACGGACGGTCGGTTTTCTTCCACAAGGCTTCCGGGTCTGGCAGGTCTGAGGCAACCCAGATGAAGACGCCAACGGCGAATACCCCCATCCATAGCACCATGACCGCACCCCAATAAAACATGGTGCCGAAAAAACCACGACCCTTGCGGGGTCTAGCTGCGCTAGACCTCGAAGGCCCGCGACGACGCGGTGGTGGTGGTGGACCATCTTGATAGCTGCCGCGACGACCGCCACCATTGGAATTTCTTCCATTGCCTGCCCCGCGCCCTGCCAAGATTGTAACCTTTCATAAAGTCTAACAGAAATGTCCTGACTGATTGGGGTTAATCACAAGTGAATCAGGCAAATCCAAGGACGCTTCGAGACGACTCCAAGGCAAAGTTTTGGCATTGTTTTTGCGCTGTCATGGCCATGAGCACTTTTTCGGGACAAATCATTCTGGTCGGCACCGCCGTGTGCGAAGGCTATAACCACAAAGTGGCCAAGGGCGCGCGCTGTGCCATGCTGTGTGTGTGCGATTGCGACCGTATGGAAGGCATGGGCCTTCTAGAGCTTTACGAGACCGAAGACGGCCTCGATGCGGGTCGCCTGCTTGATGAGACCCTCGGCCGTCATGGTTGGTGCGACATCAAGATCAAGGCATGCCTGCCTGTGGCCGACAAGCCCGATGGCTGGGAGCCGGAGCTTGAAGCGCTGATCGGAGCGGCCAAGCGCCTTGGGGTGGCCCACATGGTATTTGAACCCCAATCAGACCGCCCCAAAGTGCTGCACTAGGCGTTTTCAGTCAGGGGGCTTAGGAGCCCTTATACCCATAGCCTTGGGCATTGGCGCGCTCTACACCTTCCATAATCATGGCCTTGGCGACATCGGCATCTTGCCAACCTTTCAGCTTGGTCCACTTGCCGGGCTCCAGATCCTTATAATGGGCAAAGAAATGCTCAATCTGGGCGACCTGGATGGCGGGCAAATCCTTATAGCTATCAACACCATCATAAAAAGCGGTCAGCTTTGGAATGGGAACGGCCAGAATTTTCTCGTCTTCGCCGGCCTGATCTTCCATCAGCAAAACGCCAATTGGCTTCACGCGCAGCACACAGCCCGGGATCAAAGCGCGACGGCCGATGCAAAGCACATCAACTGGGTCGCCATCTCCAGACAACGTGCCTGGGATAAAGCCGTAATTGGTTGGATAGCGCATCGGCGTATAGAGGAAGCGGTCGACAAACATCGCGCCGGAGTCCTTATCAATCTCATACTTAATCGGCTCACCACCCAACGGAACTTCGATCACGACATTCACATCATTGGGCATATCGTGGCCGGGTGGTATTTTCTTGATATCCATGGGGAGGATTCCTGTATTTTAAAGAAGCTGTGCCTTTGGCAAATCGTCCGCGTGTTCTTGATTTAGGTCGCGAACCCCTGCGCGCGGGGGTTTAGACCAAGTGATGTTACAAAGCCATATTGCGATGCAATAATTTTGGAGAGCGACCCGCACTCGGTTACCAAGCAAGCTCTGCGCCCCCTTGTGCAGAAACTGGCACTCAGCCGACGCGGACATCTTCCCCCTCTATGCGACAGCCTTTAATCTTGTCTTCACGGAGCTTGATGCAGGCTCTTGCCCCGAGGCTAGAAGTTTGGAGCGCCGGCGAGATGAACGATGACGAAAAGCGGTACACGACCGCAACAATCAAGAGCCATAACGATACTGAGACGCCCAATCCTATCCCCTTTTATTTGCTGCATGTCTCTGCTTTAGCAGCGATTTTTACAGGCGTTCATGCGGCTGATCTCTGGCTTTGTCTTGGCCTCTATCTCTTGCGCATGTTTGGTGTGACGGCAGGATACCACCGCTATTTCGCGCATAAGAGCTTTAAGACCAGCCGGGTGTTCCAATTCATTCTGGCCTTCATTGCCCAAACTTCGGCCCAGCGCGGCATCTTGTGGTGGGCGAGCCACCACCGCAACCACCACCGCTTTTCCGACACCGCACAAGATGTCCACTCTCCGGCCAGAACCAGCTTTTGGTATGCCCATTTTGGTTGGGTGATCGACCCGAAGAATCACGAGACCGACTATGATGGCATCGCTGATTTCACCAAATATCCAGAGCTTGTGTGGCTGGAGCGTAATCCCTATTTGCCGCCAGTCATTTTGGGCGTCGTAGTTTGGCTGTTCGCGGGTTGGTCCGGCCTTGTGGTTGGCTATGTGTGGAGCTTGATTGCCTGCTATCATGCCACCTTCTTCATCAATTCCTTGGCCCATGTGCATGGCCGCCAACGCTTTGTGACGGGTGACCACTCGCGCAACAATTGGATGCTGGCCATCGCCACCATGGGCGAAGGCTGGCACAATAACCACCACGCTTTCCCCAATGCAGCCCGGCAAGGCTTTAAGTGGTGGGAGTTTGATTTGAGCTTCTTGATCCTGCGCGTTTTGTCTTGGTTCGGGATCGTGTGGGACTTGCGTCACCCGCCCAAGGAAATGGTGCAAGGCATTCATTTGCCGGGCCCTGCCCTGATGGAGAAAGCCGCCCATCAATTGTTACAAGACTTCGCCGACCGCCTCGCCAAGGCCCGCGAAGGGTGGCGCGTGCCAACCGTTGAGGAATTACGCGCCATCGCCATCCGCAATATGCCCAAGAACCCACATTTGGACGCCATCCTTGCGCGGGCAGAAGAGCTGGCCACCGAATGGATGCCCTCGTGGCTGGCCCAACAAACGGCTCGTCAGCCGGGGTGATGGACTGCACGCTGGTGCAGGCTAACCCCAACTTGTCCTCCCCGCCGAAGCGAAGCGGAGAGCGGGGACCTTGATTGAATATGCGCTCTCCCCTCTACCTTTGGGAGAGGGGCTTGCTGTTGCGTGCACTTCCACCAACACCCATAGCCCCGCGTGGAAAACCGCCGGGGGTGCACCTTGTTGCCTGGAGGCAGAGGGGCCGGGGCGCGTGGTGTGCGCCAGATGAGGTGGGCCAGATTAACGGACTGGCCCGGAATACGACGCA
>JBEAVQ010000064.1:0-32053 GCA_041160865.1 Pseudomonadota bacterium
GATTGGGGCTGGGCGCGGTGCCTATCTCGATTGCCGCAGCGCCATTGGGGCAGGCTTCCCCGACCATTTCCCGACGGTGTTTGCAGCCTGTGCGGCTGCGGGGTTAGACCCCCGCAACGACCTGATCCCGATTGCGCCTGCTGCGCACTATCATATGGGTGGCATTGTCACCGACGTATGGGGTAAGACCACGCTGGACGGCCTTTCAGCCATTGGCGAATGCGCGTCTACTGGGGTGCATGGGGCTAATCGTCTGGCCTCTAACTCGCTACTCGAAGCCGTCGTGTTTGCGCATCGGGTTGCGGAACGTTTGCGCGACGCGCCGTCCGGCGGACAAACTGGAGGCGACGCCGCAACTATCGCGCCTTTGCCTGCGGTCGCCTTGCAAGTTCTCCGGACTGAAATGACCGCCAAAGCCGGTGTGGTGCGCGATGCGACGGGCCTAACGAGCCTTATCGGCACCATCCATGACCTGAAGGCTCAACATGGCTCTACCAATGAATTGGTCACTGCAGGACTGATCGCTGAAGGCGCTTTGGCGCGGAAGGAAAGCCGCGGCGGCCATTATCGCAGTGACTTCCCGAAACAACTTGATCCTGCCAAGCGCAGCTTTGCCACTTTGGAACCGCAATCATGACCTTTTTACCCGATGTGGTGATTGAGCCAATCGTTCGCATGGCGCTGGCCGAAGACTTAGGTCGGGCTGGCGATGTCACGACGCTGGCGACAGTCGACCCTGATCTTGAGGTGCAGTGGGTTTTGCGTGCGCGCAGCGCAGGCGCTCTGGCGGGCTTGGATGCCGCCGCGTTGACCCTGCGCCTGATTGATCCAAAAGCTTTATTGCAACCGCGTCTTAGCGAAGGTGCCACCCTCGCCGCAGGTGATGTGATCGCCACCTTACACGGCAAAGCCCAAAGCCTGCTAATGGCCGAGCGCGTGATGCTGAATTTTTTGGGGCCCTTGTCGGGAATTGCCAGCCTGACCGCCCGCTATGTGGAAGCGGTGAAGGGCACAAACGCCAAAATCACCTGCACCCGCAAAACCACGCCCGGCCTGCGCGCGCTGCAGAAGAAAGCGGTGCGCTTGGGTGGTGGTTCGAACCATCGGTTTGGCCTCGATGATGCCATCCTGATTAAAGACAATCATGTGGCCGCTGCTGGTGGGATTGTGTCAGCTTTGACCCGCGCCAAAGCCTATGGCGGCCATTTGCTGCCCATCGAAGTGGAAGTCGATAGCCTTGCGCAATTGGAAGACGCCCTGCCCTTCTCCCCCAACTGCATCATGCTGGATAATTTCAGCTTGGTAGATTTGAGGGCTGCCGTGGCGCGTGTGGCGGGTGCTGTTATGTTGGAGGCTTCCGGTGGCGTAAATCTATCCACCGTGGCCGATATTGCCGCAACAGGGGTGGATTATATTTCCGTGGGCGCTCTCACGCATTCGGCCCCCTGCCTCGATCTGGGGTTGGATGAGGCTTAACCCGTAAAGCGGCAATCTGAAAAATTGAGTGGTCCTTGTCTTACCGCGCCACTCATCCCCCGGCGCGCCTTTGGGTGACGGTCTTGCCGCCAATCCCCCAATTGTCCGTTTCTACCTCGTCAATGATGACGACGGTAGTCTCCGGGTTCTTATTGAGTTCAACGCGCAAAAGCTCCGTCACCCCAGCGATTAGGGCAGCTTTCTTTTCAGGGGTCAGTCCGTCGGGGGTAACTTTGATGTTCACAAAGGGCATGATCGCTCCTACTTACGCGATCATGCTCTAGAGCTTTGCCGCCTTGGGCAAGTCATTTCTTAACGGAAACGGACAGTTACTCCCGCAAGCGTAGTGGCGTACCAGCACCGCCGGCTTGATTACCGACCCCAATCGGCACAGGGACGGGAGAACCCTCATAGTCGGTATTGATGACCAGACGTGCGGTATTTGTCAGGTGAATGTTTCGTGCAACAATTACGCTCCATTGAGAGCCCTCCGCCACATCCCCAGTGGCGCTGACTAGAAGCTTCGTCATGGGTAGATAAACTGTACCCAACAGCTTATCGACCCTGCTAGATGCGATAGAAAAGTTTGCATAATTGCCGCGCGTTGCCACGATCACGAAGCCTGCCCATTGACCCGACTGTCGTCCAGATAAGGAGACGCTGCTACTCACACTTGCGTCTAAAGCATTCCCGCCAGTGAACATCAGCAAGACATCATCGCCCTCTAAGCGCCCCTGCCCTCGAAGCTTCAGGCCTTTACAGAAATAATGCTCACCTGGGTCGAGCGTTAAGGTAGCTTGTCCGGTTACGTTATACTCAGTGCGGTGAATACCCGGTTTTAAAGTGACCGACTCAGCACCTGTCGCAATCGTCTTTTTGCCGCCGTCAGCCACGCTCGTACAGTCCGCGGGCGGTGCTATGGCTCGGGCTTTAAACGGATCATTGACCTTTAGGGCACCGCTATTTGCGGCGGGGGTGAAGCCTGAGCCCGACGCGATACCAGTGGCACGCGGGGTGCCAGCCTCAACGGTCGCATTCTGAGTCAATTCAAAATTGCTATTGGCGTGAACAAGGCAGTTCCTGGCAAGAATACCGCTATTATTGGCTGCAGTAATGGCTTTCCCGCCCGAGGAGGCATCATCGCCAATAATACACAGAGGCTGAACCTGCATGGACTCGGCGATCGAGGTCACTTCAATCCGAAAGCCCCCCGGAGGAACTAAGTCTCCGAAAAACGACGGGCGAACTGCCAGACCATCAACTGTATAAGAGCCATCATTGCCTTGACTTGCGTTAAACGAAACCGTTGCACGGTTTGCGAATTCGCCGACTTGCGCCATCGCAAAACGCTCAACATCCTCCGTCGACTGCCGCGCGCTTGCACCAACCAAGGTTAGATTCTGAGCCCCAGAAAGGGCCGCAGCGTCTGCGGCCGATTGCATCAAGGCTTTTTCAGAGCTCAGCGAAACAAGCTCGCTCGTCATGGCAATAATCATTGCCAGCGGCACGATCGCAAGGCCAGCCATTATGGTTAGATTGCCAGACTGGGCACGGGATTTTATTGAAGCTCGGGATGGAAAACGCGGAAACATTCGAAGCACTCAAAGCACTAACTCAGTGCATATAGGGCTCTGTTAGCAAAATTTGGTTCTCGTTCGATTGATTGAACCAAGACAAATTGATAAAACCCATCCACTTCGGTTTCATTTGAAACCAAATATAAACTGCATCTAAGTCAGGTCTAAGCAGCGCTAAAGTGACGTGACTCCCGCAGGCTAATACGAGGCAGGGAGAGCAGATAGAAATTTCAGAAACTCCATTTGAAAAGTTTCCGGGTCGCCTTGGTCAAGGGCGTAGTGCCCGACCTACATGAGCGCAATCTTTACCCATGCCTTGCGACCTAAGCCTCAGATAAGCTAGTCAACTGCGATGGCCAATCGTCCCCCCCGTCGCTTTGCAGCAAATGGCCCAGCCCCTCTCGGCCAAGAAGAGCGAGACTATATTCGCGACTTGGTTTTTTATGAGGATGATGCGCTCATCGCTTTCAACAAGCCGTCTGGCCTACCCGTTCAAGGCGGATCAGGGATCACACTCGACGTCGATCGGCTTTTGGCAGCTTTCATGACCCGTAAAGGCCGCAAGCCAAAACTCGTGCATAGGCTGGATCGAGAAACTTCTGGGCTGTTAATCGTCGCCAAAACCAGCCCCGCTGCCGCGCATCTATCGGCCCAATTTGCGGGGCGGCAGCTAGAGAAGCGCTATCTGGCGCTGGTTGGAGGCAAAGTGGCGAAAGAGGAAGGCCAAATTGATCTGCCTCTGGTCAAGATCAAGTCCGGTGGACTCGATCTCATGCGCGCGGCCAATTCGGGCGAAACAGACGCCCAAACCGCTCTTACAAATTATCGCGTGTTGTCGTCTGTCCCCGCCGCGTCTTTGGTCGAAGTTGCGCCCCAAACAGGCCGTATGCACCAAATCCGGGTGCACTTCGCCGCAATCGGCCACGCGCTGGCAGGCGATACTAAATATGGCGGGCTACTCATGCTAGCCGGCAAACCCTGCCCGCGCCTGATGCTGCACGCCGCGACGCTGGACTTCACCCATCCCACGATGGGTGAGCCCATGCGCCTTAGCGTCCCTCCGCCCGACGATTTCTCGAGGTTTGTGGATCTGTTGTTGCCCGCCTAGAGGACTGACAAGCTTACCCTACGGCTTGCGCATCCTCGCCGCGCTCACGCTTCGCCCGCAGCCGCGCCAAAGCGCTGGCATAGGCTTTTGCTGAAGCCACAAGGGTATCCGCATCGGCAGAACGCGCCGTGACGATCCGGCCATGCTCGCTCAAGCGCACCGAGACTTCGGCTTGCGCGTCGGTGCCTTCTGTGACTGCATGAACCTGATAGAGGTCCAAGATCGCGCTATGGGGCACCAATGCCGAGATCGCGTTGAAGACGGCGTCGACCGGACCATTGCCACGTTGGGTCGTCCACGCTGGCTTACCGTCGATTTCCAGATCGATTTCAGCGGTTTGAGGACCATCGGTTCCCGCAACCACACGCAAGCGCATCACTTTGATCGCATCATCATAATGGGCAGCCGCATCGTCCACCAAGGCGATAATGTCGTCGTCATACACGTGCTTTTTACGGTCTGCGAGCGCTTTAAACCGCCCAAATGCGTCCTGGAACGCATTGTCAGACAATTCATAGCCCATATCGCGCAGCTTATCTTTGAAAGCGTGGCGACCAGAATGCTTGCCCATAACAAGATTGGTCGCGCCCTGGCCGACATCTTCCGGGCGCATGATCTCGTAAGTCTGGGCATGCTTCAGCATGCCATCCTGATGGATGCCGCTTTCATGGGCAAATGCATTCTTGCCGACAATCGCCTTGTTATATTGGACAGGGAAGCCCGTGATGCGGCTGACCATTTTGGAAGCCATCATCAAGCGTGTCGCATCCACAACCGTTGAATAAGGCATACCATCGCCGCGAACCCGCAACGCCATGATGATTTCTTCCAATGCGGCATTGCCTGCGCGCTCGCCCAAGCCATTGATGGCGCATTCAATTTGGCGCGCGCCGCCTTGGACAGCTGCTAGGGAATTGGCAACTGCGAGGCCCAAATCATTGTGGCAATGGGCTGAGAAAATCACCTCGTCCGCCCCCGGCACGTTGGCGATCACATCGGCGAACAACGCCCCATACTCGCTCGGGAAGGAATAACCGACCGTATCAGGCAGATTGATCGTGGTCGCCCCTGCTCGGATCGCGACTTCCACCGCGCGCAACAAAAAGTCACGCTCTGTTCGGGTGGCATCTTCTGCCGACCACTCGACATCGTCGGTAAAATTGCGGGCCAGAGAGACGGAGCCATGAATAGCTTCGAGAACCGCTTCAGGCTCCATCTGCAACTTATGCTTCATGTGGATGGGCGATGTCGAAATGAAGGTATGGATCCGCTTCAAAGGTGCAGGGCGTACAGCCTCGGCACAGCGCTCAATATCCTTCGCGCCTGCCCGCGATAGGCCACAGACGGTGCTGGTCTTGATGGTGCGTGCAATGGCTTGAACGGCTTCGAAATCGCCTTGGCTGGCAATTGGGAAACCCGCCTCAATGACATCGACGCGCATATCTTCGAGCAATTTGGCGAGCTCGATCTTCTCGTCATGGGTCATGGACGCGCCGGGGGATTGCTCGCCATCGCGCATGGTGGTGTCAAAAATACGAATGGATTGGGTCATGATGTTGTATCGCCTGATTTGCTGAATTTTGAAGAGAGAGCCTTCTCTTGGCCCTTTACGGCGCTTTACCCCTGAGCGCCGTCACCCAACCGATTGGTCTAGCGACTCTTGCGCGCCCAAGGGCTGATAAGCAGCCCTGCCAGCTTCAGATTAAGTCGACCTGCATCCAATAAGAGGGAACCAGCCCGTTGGGCCAAATCATATTGCGCAGCCGCAATCTCCTGCCCAACCCGTAAGGTTGAAGCAAAATCTTGTGTGATCATCCCTTTAAATGGAAAAATTTTGCGCATGGTTAGCTTTTTTACCTCGTTGGCAGCAAATTAATCCAAAACTTGCGCTTTATCAAGACCCTCTTGTGCTTGGCCCTTACCCAACATCGGGCGCACCACCAAGGCGAGCACCAGATAGATGATTGCCGCGGCAACAAAAAACCAAATCGCGCCTTGATTTTCGCCTTTCAGGACCTCACCCACGCCGTGTGCGCCAAAGGCGACGAGACAGATTTTCGGCAGGATTCCGATCCCCGTGCCGCCGACGAACGATGTCAGCCTCACTTTGGCAGCCCCCAAAGCCATGTTGCATACAATGAAAGGCCCGCTGGGCACCAAGCGGATGATAAGGCTGGCTAGGAAGCCGTTTTTGCCTATGAAGAGGAGCGCACGGCCACCGCGACCACCCAAGAGTTTGGATAGGGCCGCAGCGCCGCCTACCCGCCCCAGCATGAAGCCTACTTGGGCTGAGAGCAATGTGGCGATCCAGCTCAGCACGATGCCTTCAGATGGGCCGAATACCGCGACGGTTGCGGCGATCAGCACAACTTGCGGCGCACCGATAAAGGCTAGCGTGATAAAGGTGCCAGTTACGGCCGCCGGTGCCCACCACGCGTCGCGGAGGCCACGTAGAAATTGGGCGATGCCGCCTTGGTCCAAATCAATGAACATCATGCCGGCCGTCAAAACCACACCTGCAATCGAGAACAGGATGAAGGCAACCCACACCGCGCGGGCAGCCGTTGAGTCCATTTCGGTGAAGAAGCGATAAAAGCGGTCTTGCCAACCCAACATTACCTTAGCCCCGATCGCGCAGCAAGCGCCCCTGCTCGCGCTTCCACTCGCGCTCCTTGGTTGAATCGCGCTTGTCATGATCCTTTTTGCCCTTGGCAAGCGCGAGCTCAAGTTTCACCATCCCGCGCTCATTGAAATAGAGCTTCAGGGGAACCACTGTGCGCCCTTCGCGGTCGACGGCGGCGAACAATTTGTTGATCTCGCGTTCGCGCAACAGCAATTTGCGCTTGCGCCGCGGCTCATGGTTGAAGCGCGAGGCAGGACCATATTCAGGCACATAGGAATTGATCAGCCAAACTTCGCCATGTTCCGGGCTGGCATAGCTTTCGGCGATATTAGCGCGGCCAAGGCGCAGGCTTTTGACTTCGGTGCCGGTTAGGACCAAGCCCGCTTCATAAGTATCTTCAATATAGTAGTCGAAGCGCGCGCGCTTGTTCTCTGCGATCAGCTTGCGGGGTTGTTCTGGGCGCATGGCCTAATTGCCTCGTAACGCCCCGGCTGCAATCATGGCCGTTTGTACTGCAACGCGGGTCGCAGGAATGGGGGGCACCAAAGGCAGCCGTAAATCTTCAGCACACAGGCCCAAAGTCGCCATAGCGAATTTCGCCGGGCCCGGATTAGGCTCAAGGAATAAGGCGCGCTGTAATGGGTCCAG
Source organism: Pseudomonadota bacterium (assembly GCA_041160865.1). Taxonomy (GTDB): domain Bacteria; phylum Pseudomonadota; class Alphaproteobacteria; order Caulobacterales; family Aquidulcibacteraceae; genus Aquidulcibacter. The sequence goes on from JBEAVQ010000064.1 coordinate 7,433, forward strand.
TTTTTGGTTCAAGGCGCGCGCCTCAGCCAATTGACCTGAAGCCAAGAGGGCATGAAGTTGTGCGCATTCCTTGGGCATGATGTTCGACAAGACAGATACACAACCCACCGCCCCATAGGCGGCAAAGCCCAGTGCCAGATTATCATCACCCGCAAAGATCGAGAATGGCTTTGTGATGCGTGCCAAATGCAAGGCTGTGCGCGAAGGATCGCCCGCGCTGTCCTTTAATGCAACGACATTGGGATGCTTGGCGATTTCGGCCATCGTATCGGGCAAAATGTCGACATTGGTGCGACCAGGAATATTATAGACCATAATCGGCAGATCGACTGCATTGCCGAGCGCAGTAAAGTGGGCAATCAGACCCGCTTGGCTGGGTTTGTTGTAATAAGGCGCAACGATCAAGGCCCCATCGGCGCCAGCCTTCTTGGCCACTTGCATGTGGCGGATCGCAGCTTGGGTATCGTTTGAGCCACAGCCCGCCAAAACCGGAACACGACGATTCGCGGCCTCAATGGCCAAATCAAACAAATGCCAATGCTCGGCATCGTCCACAGTCGCGCTCTCGCCAGTCGTGCCGACAGGAATGATTCCGTGTACACCATTTTCAATTTGGCGTTCGATTAAGGCCTGAAAAGACGCATCATCGACCTTGCCATCTTTGAAGGGCGTGATCAGAGCGGTATAAACGCCTTTAAAAACCGTCATGGGTCGTGCTGGCCTAGCTGAAACTTGAGTGGGTCGTGAATGCCCTTCTCGACCGCAATTCATATGGATGCAAGACCCATGGGCAGACCAAATGGCGTGCAGAAGGATGTGCTTGCCCTGATTTTTTCACACATGCGACTAGGTTCAGTGGGATTTGGTCGCTAGACACACGGGGTGATTCCCAAGATCAACCCTTTGTGTTCCCTCTAATTGGTCAGCTGGCCGCAATGCGAAGACAGCCCTCCCCCGATATGTGCTGATCCTCGCCGGAGTTTATCTGAATGTCCGTGTTTGAGACGCGTAAAGCCACTCTAGCCATTTTTGTGACCGGCTTTTTGACTGCAAGCCAGCTTTTTTCTGGCATGGCTTTGGCCCAAGAAGCCACGGTGCCAACGCCAACACCTGTCCCCGTTTCCGTCCCGGTTGATTTCAACGTAGCACCTGTTCCTTCTGCGCCCACGGAACTCCTGAGGACAGCCTTAAGGGCAGCGGAGCGCGGCGATTGGGGCTATGTACGCGCGACCATGGCGACCACCAGTGACGCGCGGATTCGGAACCTCTTGCTATGGCGTTTAGGAACAGCCGATTCCAACCCAGCCAGCTTCGACGAATTGCGCCAAGCGCTCGACCAACTGCCCTACTATCCAAGCCGTCAGAACATGCGCATCCGCGCCGAACAACGCCTCGCACTGACGACGCTTACCCCACAGGCCAAGCGCGCATTTTTAGAGCGCAAGGAGCAAGGCCTCGACCACGCTGGCCCGATTTCTGGCGAAGGAAAACTGGAACTCGCGTCCGTCTTGTTTGCCTTGGGTGATCGTGAAGCAGCCAAGCGCTATTTGGCAGATGGGAATTTTCTTGCCCGGTTTGGCAGCGAGTTGACCGCCGAAGACCATGATGCCCGCGTCGACTTCCTGTTGTGGACCGACCGCATCACACAGTCCAAGCCGCTATGGCCCTTGATGAGCGAGACCGGCCGCCTCAATGCGCAGCGCCGGGTTGGCATTGCAGCAGGCGACACCGTAACTCTAACAGGTGTCAGCCTCGACGATCGCGGCATTCAGTATCAGCGCGTCCGCAATTTGCGTCAGGCCGGGCGCCGGGCCGAGGCCCTCTCCCTCCTCACCCAAATCGACTCGCGCGGTCTCCCTGAGCCCGGTCAGGATTTGATCTGGACAGAGCGACGCAATCTTTTGAATGAAGCCATTGTGACCCGCGATTGGCAGTCGGCTTATCGCATCTCCTCCACGCATGGCTATCAGCGCGGCGAGCGCTTTGCCGACGGCGAATTCATTTCAGGCTGGGTGTCCTTGCGATTCTTGAACCAACCCACTGTCGCGCTGGAGCATTTCAAGCGCTTGGAAAGCGGGGTTCGCACGCCAGTCTCGCGCGCACGCGCTGCTTATTGGCTAGGGCGCACCGCAGAGGTGCTGAACCAGCCGGACATTGCCCAAAGCTACTATCGCGCAGCAGCGGCCTTCCCAACCGTGTATTATGGGCAGTTGGCCGCGGTGAAACTCGCCGAAACGCTGGGCCAAGTTGCACAACTGACCTTGCCGCCGGAAAAGAAAGCGACGCAAGAAGATCGTGACCGCCTGAATGGCCGCACCATGATGGCTATAATTAATCTGTTGTCAGAAGCGGGTGAAAACCAATTCTTTCGCCAATTTGCGCTTGCCTTGGACGATGAACTCGACACCGAAGGCGAACACCAAGCGCTGTCCGAATACGCCCGCGCAAGGGATGAACCCGCACTCGCGGTCCGGGTTGCCAAGGCAGGCCTCAATCGCGGCATTCTGGCAACCGAAGCTGCCTATCCCTTGATGGCGATCCCCCGGATTGTTGGCTATGGCCAAATTGAAGACGCCTATACACTGGCGATCACGCGGCAAGAAAGCGAGTTTAATACCCGCGCCGTCTCAACGGCCAATGCCCGTGGTCTGATGCAATTCCTGCCAGCAACCGCCGCCAGCCAAGCCCGCCGCATGGGGCTGGATCATGACACCAGTTGGCTGATTAGTCGGCCGACCCACAATGTAACCTTAGGCTCTGCTCACCTCTATGATTTGGTAAATAATTTTTACGGCTCTTATGTCATGGCGGCTGCTGCCTATAACGCGGGGCCGGGCCGCCCCCGCCAATGGGTGCAGACCTATGGCGAGTTCCGCGAGACTGACCTTGAGACCGCCATTGATTGGGTAGAGAAGATCCCCTTCTCTGAAACGCGCAATTATGTGCAGCGTGTGCTGGAGAATATCCAAGTTTATCGTGCGCGTCTGAATGGGGGCTCAGCACCGATCAGCATTGCCGATGACCTACGGCGTGGCAAACGACCACCGTCTATCTTTAACGTGACGATTGCGGCAGGAGCCGATCAGCCGGGCGGCCCGCCGCCTGAGCCAAGCCCAGAAACTGAACCACCCGCGACCGCCCCTAAGCCTACCCCCTAACGGGCCTAACCGACCCGGCGATACAGCAGGGGCCCGTCGGGGCCACGTTCAACAGCGGCTTGCCCTCGAGCAATCAGGCAATTGAGGTGGGCAATCGCCTCGCCTGTCGCCATGCCTAAGACTTCCCCGCCAATGGGGCGCTTAAATAAGGGTGAGAAGCAATCAATCACCCGCCGAGGGGTCGCCAGCCAAGCAGCCAGTCGCGCCAAAGCCGTCTCATGATTGTCGATCAAATCGTCCAAGCGCTTATGCAGCCCATAAAATGGCTCATTGTGGGCTGGTAGGACCAAGACATCATCGGCGATAACGCCTTTGAGTTTATGGCAGGAATTGATCCAGTCAGTCATCGGATCGCCATTAGGCTCTGTCGGGAAGACGGACACATTGGACGAAATGCGCGGCAGCACCTGGTCGCCTGAAATCAGAACTTTGAGGTCGGGTTGATAGAGGCACACATGCTCTGGCGAGTGGCCGCAGCCTGTAACCACGTGCCAAGCCCTGCCGCCAATCTCAATGCGGTCGCCATCGGCCATACGCTCAAAAGAATCTGGCAGACGTGAGACGGCTTTCCCGAAGCCACCAAAGCGGATGCGATAGGTATCGAGCGCATCCTCATCCCAGCCCGCCGCGCGATAAAACCGTACGCCGTCTTCGGGCGCTTCACGCCCTGTATCAGCAACCAAGGTGCGACAGGTCAGATATTCCAGTCGCGAAATCCATAAAGCTGCGCCAAATTTACGCGTGATCCAGCCTGCAAGACCCACATGATCGGGATGCATGTGCGTGACCATCACCCGTTTTACTGGAAGACCGTCCAGCACAGAGTCGAAAATCGTGCGCCAATGCAGGCGGCTTTCTTCGGTCGCAACGCCTGTGTCCACAATCACCCATCCATCGCCATCACGCAGGAGCCAGAGGTTGATCCACTTGAGGGCAAATGGCAGCGGCATACGGACCCAGTAGACGCCATCCGCGACCTCTTTCACGGTGCCAACTTCTGGCGGTTCGCCACATGGATAGGTCAGGCCATTGGCTGAGGTGAGTTCAAGACCATCCATCGACATGAAGCAAAATCCTTATGGGGTATCTATCGCCCCGCTCCTGACAGGCTAGCCGCATGCGGGCACTGGGTGCAAGACCGCCTCGGCGCTGATCGCCTACACTGTAATAACATAACATTTCCTCTTCGCTTTTGGCGCAATTGAGAGTATGCCGACGTTGTGTCCATCCCCTCCCCCCAACACCGCCTAATCTCACTTGAGACCGCCATGCAGAATCTAGCGATATGAGCTTGATTTTAAATGATCTTGCAATTGGCTATCCCAATCATTTGGTGATGGCAGGCATTGGTGGGACCATCAGTGCAGGCAGTGCGGTTGCTTTGATTGGCCAAAATGGCGCAGGCAAATCCACCCTGTTGCGGACGTTGGCTGGTGAGCAAAGCCCTGTAAGCGGTTCGTGTGTGTGGGATGCCCCTGTAAAGCGCCATCGCAGTATTGCTTGGCTTTCTCAAAGCCCTAGCCTTCGCCCCGATGCGCCTTTGACGGTGCGCGATTTGGCAGCGATGGGTTTGTGGGCGCGGCTTGGGTTGTTTGGTAAACCGTGTCGCCATGATCAAGACAGGATTGACCAAGCCCTTGACATGGTTGGTTTGAGCGATCTTGAAAACCAGCAAGTCAGCACTTTATCTGGTGGGCAGTTACAGCGCGCATTGTTTGCTCGTTTGAGCGTTCAAGACTGTGGTCTGATTTTGCTGGATGAGCCGTTCTCGGCCGTCGATACGGCTTCGCAAACAAAATTATTGGAAGTCATCCAACTTTGGGTCGGCGAAGGCCGCACCGTGATTGCAGCCATCCATGACCTTGATTGCGCGCGCCAGTTTGCGCTTTGGTGGGAGCTATCGAAATTTGGTGCCATCCTGCGGCGCAGCGACGACAAACCCCTAAGCAGCATGAGCCAACCCTTGCGCGCGGTGAGCGGCGTCGCTCAGTCGTCATAGGGTTTAGTGAGGGTTTGGGCGTGGTCGGGGTTTTTGCTCCCTTTTTTGACTATGAGTTTATGACGCGTGGCGCCTTAGGCGGCGTGGCGCTCGCCCTTGCCGGCGCGCCCTTGGGTGTATTTCTTGTGATGCGCCGTATGAGCCTAGTTGGCGACGCCGTGGGCCATGCCGTTTTACCGGGGGCTGCAGCGGCTGCCTTATTGAGTGGCGGGAGCACGTTATGGACGACACTGGGTGCCGCTTTGACGGGCACCATGGTCTTCATGACCGCAGGTCCTGCCAGTCGCGCGCTTCGCCTGCCAGAGGATGCAGGTTTTGCCGTCTTCTATCTGGCAGCTTTAGCTATTGGCGTTATGATCGCCAGCATGGGTGGTGGGGTGATCGATCTTGATAAACTCCTTTTCGGGGCAGCCCTAGCCATCGACAACACCGCTTTAGCGCTAGCCTGTATCGCAGCACTGGTAACCGCAATCGGCATGACCTTGGTCTATCGTCCGCTTCTCATCGATACGCTCGACCCACAATTCTTGCGCGCATCTGGTGGTGCCAAATGGGCAGGCCCTGTCGCACAATCCGTCTTCTTCGGCCTCTTGGCACTGACCACTGTGGCCTCGTTTCACGCCTTAGGGGCGTTGATGAGTATCGGGCTGACGATCTTACCCGCCATAGCTGCGCGCTTTTGGGCCAAGAGCGTACCTTTAATGATCGTAAGCGCGGCAATTTTAGGCATGCTTGGGGTGCTAGCTGGCCTTCTGGTTTCCTTTCACCTCGCCGCCCCCGTCGGTGCTGCCATTGTCTCTTGCTTGGTTGCCATGGTGCTTGCTTCAAGCCTTGTTGGGCCCAATCAATCCTTATTAACCCGCGCATTAGGTAGTGCCTCCCTTGCTAATCGCGCGTCGTAATCTCCTGACCCTTGCCGCCACAGGCTTGCTGGCCTGTGCCTGCAAACCTGCTACGCCGGTGCCAGTCGCAATGAGCGTACAAGCTAAGCCCAAGGTCTTAGCTACAATGTCGATCTTGGCAGACGTTGCTCGGCAGATCGGTGCCCCAGACCTTGAGATCAGCTCCCTAATTGGCCCCGATCAATCAGCCCATCACCGAGACCCCACCCCCACCGAGTTGACAGGCTTTGGTGCTATCAGCCTCCTTCTCCATGTTGGCTTCAAGTTGGAAGGCTGGATCGACCGCATACCGGAAAGCACTGGTTATCGCGGACCTATCATTCAAGCCTCAGAAGGCATTACGCCTATTCTGATTGAAGGCCGCATCCCTGATTCTCACACATGGCAGAGCTTTGACGGCTTGCGCAGCTATGCCCAAACCATTACCAAAGCCTGTATTGGCCTCTGGCCAAATCTCGCGACCAGTTTTGAAACTCGACTAAAGACCTATCTGGCTGAGCTTCAAACCGCGCGGGACGAGGCAGTTGCTTTGCTTACCCCCTTGCGCCAAGACCGACGTTTGATCATCGTACCCCACAATTCATTCCGGTATTTAGGCCGAGAGTTAGGGCTGGAATTTCGTGGGATCTCATCCCTTTCCACAGGCGCGCAGCCCTCTGCCAAAGCGCTGGCAGACCTACTCGACGAGATAAAAAGCGCGGACGCCGCGGCCTGCTTCGTTGAAACCGAAGCGGATCAACGCCTGATGGGGCAAATTGCCGCGGAAAGCGGTTCGAAGCTGGGTGGAAAACTCTACACAGACTCGCTCTCAAAGCCCGACGGCCCGGCTGGAACGAGCGTGCGTATGTTAGCCTATAATGTGGCGACCATCGCAAAGGCACTCACGCCCTAGCGCTTCAAACCCCATCAAAGTCCGGGGTCAAAGGTCGCGACGTCAAAGACGTGATCCATGCTATCGGCTGGGTTTTCACAACAAGGTCCACCCACAGGGCGAGCTGGGATACCTGCCACAGTGCAGCCGGCGGCTACTTCGTGCAACACGACAGAGCCAGAGGCGATACGAGCGCCCTCACCGACTTTGATATTGCCCAAAATCTTAGCCCCTGCCCCAATCAGCACGCCTGCGCCAATTTTGGGATGACGGTCACCGCCTTCTTTGCCGGTGCCGCCTAAAGTGACGTTATGGAGCATGGAGACATTGTCGCCAACAACAGCGGTCTCGCCGATCACAATGCCGGTTGCATGATCCATGAAAATGCCTTCGCCTAAGCGAGCAGCGGGGTGAATATCGACTTGGAACAATTCAGCCACCCGACTTTGGAGGTGAAAGGCCATCATCTCCCGACCCGTTGTCCATAAGTGATGCGCGACTCGGTGTGCCTGCAAGGAAGCAAAGCCTTTGTAATAGAGGAATGGCTGCAGATAGGTGCGGCAGGCAGGGTCACGTGCTTTGATTACACGCACATCGGCTTGGGCACTTCGCACAACTGCCGGATCTTCCTTGAAAGCCTGCATGCAGACTTCGCGCATCTGCAGCGCATTCATATCTGCCCCACCCAGTTTCTGGGCCAAGAGATAGGCAAGCGCCTCATCAAAATTGGTGTGGTTGAGGATGGTCGCGTTCAAAAGACTCGCCAACAATGGCTCTTCAGCGGCTGCTGTGGCCGCTTCAATGCGCAAATGGGTCCAGACGTTGGTTAAGCCAGCAGCCATGCCACCAACAAGTTCTAAGCTTGCACCTGCCATCTTCACTCTCCGTCTGGGTGGGCCAACATCATCTTGGTCAGCGCAGCTGGCAATTGGCTCGTCTGTGCTAAATGGTAGGTCCGATAGACGGTTGCAACCGTCAGCGCATCACGAATTATTCCAGCTTCGACTTCAGCCAATAATTGGGTGAAATGAAGCTGCTTGATGGTCAAAACTTCTGTTCCTTCCGGTGCCAAATTGCCGCGCGATAAACCATACGCCACAAAGCAAATAGCGGTTTCATCACTTACCGAATTCGACAGATCCATGTCGAGGACCTTGATCAAGGTTTCAGCCTTAATGCCAACTTCTTCTTCAAGCTCACGCAGGGCACCAGCCTCCAGATCTTCCTCATAGGGCACACCCCCTTCCGGCATCTCCCAGGACCAAGATTCGACTGGCCTGCGATACTGTCCGACCATCCAGACGTAACCTGCCTCGTCAATCGGCAGGACGCCAACGGCGCGATTGGCAAAGCGAACGATGCCATAAATGCCGGGCTTTCCGTCGGGGCGCAGCACATCTTGATGTTCCACTGTGATCCACGGGTTCTGGTAAGCAATATGGGACGCAAGGGTCTGGAAGGGATCATTTTCAGACATGGCGAAGAAAAACTTTCAAAAGGGCGATGCAAACGCGCTCACGATGCCTTATGTCTGAAAACAATGACAATTGCACCCTCAACCTTGCCGCCCCCGCCCGTTGAAAACGACGCTCTGCCCCAACAAGGCCCCAATGCTGCCTTTCTCGCGCGATTGGCGCTGCGCCGATCTACCAAGGTAGCGCATCTTGCCGCGCCAGGCCCAGAGGCTGACACTTTGGATGCAATCCTGCGACTTGGAGCCCGCGTGCCCGATCATGGCAAGCTGGGACCCTGGCGCTTCATCATTCTGTCTGGCGACAACCGGCAAGCCTATGGCAGGAAGATTGCGGCCCTTTTGTCGGATCGCGGTCAAGTAAAGGACGCAGAGCGCCTAGCCCAAGAAGAAGGTCGTTTCCTGCGTGCGCCATTGGTGATCGCGGTGGTGTTTTCACCCGTTGAAAGCCCAAAAGTTCCAGAGTGGGAGCAAATGCTCTCTGCCGGAGCTGTGTGTTACAATTTGCTGCTGGCGGCGAATGGGTTTGGATATGGTGGCTGCTGGCTGAGCGAATGGGTTGCCTATGACCGGGAGGCTTTGGCCCTCTTAGGGCTCTCCGCGACGGAGAAGCTTGCCGGCCTTGTCTATCTGGGTACGCCAACTGAAGCGTCGGTTGAGAGACCACGCCCCACCGCCGCCTCTCGCGTGACGCACTGGGCTCCTTAAGATTGCGGCCTCTCAGCCTCGCTAAGGGGCTCTGATGGCGCTGGCACAGTTGGTACGGGCGGAGACTTGAGGCGCGGTGGCGGTTCCAGAGGCGCTTGGCTTTCAAACAATTTCCGCAGGAAACCAGGGGCCAGTGCTGAAATCGGATTGGTTCGCAGCTTTGGATTGGCCAGACTGCCTTGAGCTGTAAACGTCAAGCCGAGGAGACCTTCGTCCTGCCCGCCGCCTAATAAACTGCCAAACAAGGGCATCTCACCCAAAGCGCGGTTTAGCCCGCCGGGGGTCGCAACCCCACGTATATCCAGTTTTCCGTCTTCAAGATCGACATAGCCAGAGGCCTTAACCGTATAGGCAGCGCCATCAGCTTTCCCGTCACGTAGAGCGATGATGCCGCCATTCACCGTCATGGGCAGGCGCACTAAGTCAAACAAGATCGGATTTTGTTTTGATGGGGCATAGGAGACCCCTTTGACCTCAAGTGTCAAAGTGCCAGCACTGTCAGCACCAACGACAGGCAACTCTCCCTCGATCGTGCCCGTTCCCCCTGTTAGTGGTGCGCCGGGGTAAATTAGGCCAGCAAAGAAGCCAGCATCTGACAAGGTGCCGACAATATTGCGGCGACCATCTTGTTGCTGGCTCATCACAACTTGGGTTTGCCCGGCAGGGGAACTTCCCGTCATGGTAAGTGACCGCCAACCATCCTGATCGCGCAAAATGCTAGCCTCAACATTATCCAGAGCAGCCGATTGCCCCGTCGCAAGCCGCTTGATGGACGCGGACAAATTGAGAGGGCGATCTAACAGATCAACTGTTCGTTCTGTTACGTCGCGTTTGATCAAAAACGGACTTAGATCAAGATAATCGCCCTTTGCGTTGACATTCAATCCATTGGCATCTTCTGAAATCCGTAAAGCCATGTCCGCTGCACGCGCGATGGCAATGCGGGAAAAATCAGCGGCGACCAAATCCAGCTTTTCAGAGAAAGCCAAATCACCGCGAACATCGGCTCCTTTTGCATCAAAGGCTAACTGATTGACGGCCCAACCACCAGTATCTTGGGCCGTAATGCGTGCGGTGGCATGCCCGGCATCACCCTCAGGCTTGGTCCAGAGTGAGCCGGGGAGCACGATGGTCGTGGTCTTGAAATCAGCGTCTAAATCCGTGCCAATCATCTTTGTACCGCGCGATTGCGCGTCGAGCTTTAGGCGAACAGGGCCTGTAGCATAAGCGGTCACATCGACCCCGAGCTGGATTAGACTTGCCAAATCTACCATACCGTCAGCCATCAAGCGCGTGCCGGGCTTTAGGGCTGTTTCTGGCTCAGAGACCCATGAAAAATCAAATGGGTTACCAGCAATCCAAGCTTGTCCGTTTACATCCACGCGGCCATTATCAATTGCCAATGAAACCGTGCCATCATTGGCCTCCAGCCCGGCAAAAGCATTCTGCAAGCTAGCTTGTTCAAACTGTCCGCGCGCACGGACCCTAATCGCATCGGGCTGTAGACGGTTAGATAACGGCAGGCTTAAGTCTAGCTCCAGACTACCTTCCCCGTCCAATCTCGCCGGGTCGAATTGAGCTTTAGATAGTAAGCGCAGGGGTTCGCGGTCAGCTTCTTGCGCCATCAAAGCTACAGAGCCCGCCACTTTCGCATGCACGACACCTTCTGAGTTTTTGGGCTGAAATTTCGGGATGACAAAGGAAGATTCTGACAGGGTGAGGTCGCCTAACTTGCCCGTGTCAATGTCCACATGGAAGCTATCGCCGGTCAGACGGGCGCGGCCTGAAACTTCGGTTAAAGCGGTCATTTGCGGCAGATAAAGCACTGTCGCGTTGCGGATATCAAAATTCAACTCAATCCTATCCGGTGCGCCGGGGTCACCCTTTATCAGCCCCGCAGGAATGCGCAGCACCAAGCGATCGGTCTCACCAACTCCTTCTTTGACCACATTGACGATGGCGTTGCGCGTCTCCGGCAAGAAGCCTCTGGGCCATGCTGCCATCAGGGTTTCGACATCAATTTCGCCATCAATATCGGCATCCAAATTGACCATGGAAGAGCCCCGCCGCGCCAATACAACCTCAACATCGCCTTGTGCCGTGACACCGCGATGGCTCAGACGGAAGGCGGGTAACCGGACCCCGCGCGGCAAAACATCGCCCGCCAGATCGACGTCACTTGCCACAAAAGGTCGCGACAATTGTTTGGGACTAGTCAGAGTCAAACTTGGCGTTTTCAGCCACGCGTCTTTTAAGCCATCTGAGCTAACTTTGCCGGCGAGCGCTACCGATCCCGTGGCAATTGAAACAATTGGATTGTTGAAGGCAAAACTGTCCGCCTGAAAACTTGTTAGGTCAAATGTTCCATCGCCGGTTCGTGTGGCCTCAAGAGCAAGATTGGCCCCTGCCAACCCCAGCCCTTGCGCACCAGATTGGTTTGTGGTCATGGCGTCAACGCGCGCCACCAGTCGGCCTAAACTGGCAGAATCCGTGCCGCTCCATTCCAGTGCCAAGCCGCGCGCATTGGTTTGCGGCATGGCAAGACCCCGACCGACCAATGTCAAACTGGTAAGGCTGGCCTCGGCGTTCCAGGGGCTGATGGCCGATGCCCGATCCAGCATCATATCGACTCCAGCGCCACCGCCAAATGTGCCCTGTCGATCACCCAAGGACAGGCGCGCCGACTTGGCTCTAATACTGACTTTGCTACCCGCAAAGACATTCTGCGGACCGCCTTTGGCTTGCGCGCCTCTAGGTCCGCTAGAAAGAATTTTTACTTCTGCTTCTAGTAGCTTCGCACTTGTAGAGTTTGGATGCGACAGGCCAAATCCTTGAGCTATCAGATCCGCCGAAATCAAAAACATATCTTCGGTGAGCTGGACTTTCCCACTTGCGTCGTCGCCAGCGACGCCACCGGCATTTGGTGCATTTAAGGAAAACGATTTCGCCGCAAATTCCAAGCGGCGCTGTCCCGCGCTAGCAGGGTAGAATTGGCCGCTGACGCCTGTTGCTTGGATGCGGTTGCTAACAATATCGAGCCGATCTAAACGGATTACACCGGTGCTTTCTGTCCACGCGCCGGTGCCCTCTGCCCGTTCCACTACCACGCCGCCCGCGCGACCGCGCCCGAGCCGCAAGGTACCTTGGACCGATATTGGACTGCCTTCTGGCGTCAGATACACCAAGACGCGACCACTCAACGGACTTGTCCAACTGGCCAATTGCTGCAAGCGCTCGCCGCGAAGACTAAGTGGTAGTTGGGCGAAGCGCATATCCAGTGATTGGGCCACAAGTGCCAGCGCATCATCCTCTGCTGGCGGGGCCGCAATCGCCACATTCATGCTGCTGGTCGATTTCTCAACCTTGCCAGAGGCTTGCAACGTCATGATCCCGGCGGCATTGCGAAACAGACCGGCGCGGGCCTGCTCCAAGACGAGGCGTTGGCCGCTGTCTGGATCGATCAATTGCAGGCGGGCATCTGTCAGCACGACTTGGGCCACCCTGCCGGCCTGGCCTTTAGGATCAAGCGCCTTACGGGTTGCTTTTAGGATACGTGCAAGGCCGCCGTCTTCACCCTTGATACGCGGTAACGCCAAAACCTCTTGAGCCGAGCCAAACCCAAAGGCGGTGCGGCCTTGCCGATCAATAACCAAAACTGCTTCAACGCCAGACAGGCGGGCTTGTTTCACTACGGCTCGACCAATCAGGAGCGAGGGCGCATCCAGCTTGAGATCCACTTTCCCAAGACGCAGAGGCGAAGTTCGCTGATCCGTCCGAGCCGAGACTTGGCTCGCTAGGACCACAAAATCACGCGCTTCTTTGTCCCATCCTAAGCGCAAGGAGCCAATCTTGGTTTGCCCGCCAACAAGTCGGCTGAGTGAGTCTTCGACAAAGGGCGTCGTGGCCGAGATCGAGACGGTGCCAATTGACAGTCGCCAAGCCAAGTAGCCAGCAAACATCCCAGATAGCGCCAAAGCCACCGTAGCGCTTTCCATCCAAAATCTTGAATGCCGGGTTTGGCTTAGTGGCTTCTTCGTACGCTTGGCAACGACTGTCCTGCTCGGGGTTTCCTCAAACTCAGGTACGGTCTGTTTTGCGCGTTTCTTGTCACGTGATTGCCGCACTTTTGTGGAAGAAGCCTCTTGTCCGCAAGGTGGCCCGTCCGCGGCTTGCAAGCCTGCGGCCTCAAGCTTATCTGTCTGAACACGGCGCTTTGGGCGCGGACGGATCGGATTTAGCACCATGAGTGAAATTGCAATTGGCCAATTGGCCCCTGACTTTGAGATGCCAATAGATGGCGGCGGAACCGTGGCCTTGTCTGGCTTGAAAGGAAAGAGTGTTGTCCTGTATTTTTATCCAAAAGACGACACCTCGGGCTGCACAAGCCAAGCAATCGCCTTCACCGAGAACATTGACAAGTTTCGTGCCCTTTCATGCGAGGTCATTGGCGTCTCCAAGGATCAAGTCGCTAGCCACAACAAGTTTAAGGCAAAGTATGACCTAGGTGTGACCTTGGCATCAGATTTTGGCACAGAGATCTGCGAAGCCTATGGCGTCTGGGTTGAAAAGAGCATGTATGGGCGGAAATATTTCGGCATCGAACGCACGACCTTTCTTATCGATAAAAATGGAACGATCATAAACATCTGGCGGAAAGTAAAAGTTCCCGGTCACGATGAATCCGTTCTTAAGGCAGTGCAAGAATTGGTGTAATTCCCCAAGGAATACACCCCAAACAGGATTTCGGGTGTTGCGTGCCACTCCTGCATGCGTAACAAGGGCGTGTAATCGCCAATCTAAGGGAACAGGACCATGGCCTTTTGGAACTCTAAATCCAAAGAAACCTATGTTGAAACCGAAACCGTTGTTGCACCGGCACCACGTAACGCCTCCCCGGCGATTGCCGTTGTGACGCCAAGCCCAAAGCCAGCCGCCACCGTGGTGGCTCCAGGCGCTGTTGTCAGCGGTTCGCTTTCGTCTCCCGGCGACGTGCATATTGAAGGTATTGTGATTGGTGACGTGCGGTGCGACACCTTGGTGGTCGGCAAAAATGGCGAAGTCAAAGGCAATGTTATCAGCGAAATCGCGACGATCCGCGGTAGGGTTTCCGGTGACGTCCGGGCACGCATGATCCAACTGGCGACCTCGGGCTCCATTGACGGCGATTTGACCCATGCAATTTTAATTATCGAAGAAGGTGGCCAGTTTGAAGGTCGCTCTAAGCGGTCTGCCGACCCACTGGCTGGTCCCTCGATTGAAACCACCCATATCGAAGAAAAAGCCGACACTGAGCGTCCTGCCAAAAAAGCCAAAGCCGCGGCGGTAAAGACGCAAACACCAGCGCCAGCAGAGGCTAAGGCTCCGGTTGCCAGCGAAGAAGAACCTCGTTCCAGCCTAGCTGATGCGTTGGGTGATGCCTTTGCTGAGAATGCTTAAGGCTTTTCGCTGAACAAGAATGTCTAAGCCGGCGCAGAAACCACAATATAGCGCGCGCTGAGTTGTCCAGCACGGACGGCTGCGGCACGCGCTTTCCACGTAACAATCGAATGTAGGGCAAGGCTTGCCGCCTCTTGCCCGCCAGCCTTGATGAGGGCCGATTGGCGTTTTTTGAAATCTTTACCGATCAGCGACCAGCATGAACTAATTGCGGCCAAGAAGTTCAAATTGCACTCGGCTTCTGAAACCACTGTTAAGCCTGCGGCTTGGGCCGCTTCCTTAAATGCATCCACGGTCGTAAAAGTCCGATTTTCGATCCCCTTTGCAAACCCCAAAGAAGCTTCGCCTTCAGTGGAGAACAGATCAAACCAGATCGCTTGCCCACTTGGCTTTAAAAGGCGAAGGATTGAGAAGGCCCCACGCTCTGCCCGGTCTGCAGCACCACCTTGGAACAGCAACATAGCAAGCTCTGCTTGCCGCTCGGCAAGGCCTGCCAACTGGCCATTATAGGGTTTGGCGACATAATTTTTGCGCGCTTTGATTTTTTTGACTGCCTTTTCAGCCAAGGTACGAATGGTCGGATCGGATTCGTAAGCTATCAATTTGACGCCAAATTGTTCCAAGAGTGTCCGGCTGATCAGGCCACTACCTGCACCGATACATGCCAAAGTCGCGTCTTTTTTGGCACCAACAGCGGCAGCCAATTGCGCGGTTAAATCCGGTGATGTCGGGAAATTCCTGTCCGGCCCCCACATGATGTGACTGGCTGTTACATAGAGCTTTTTATGTTTAGCGCTGAGCTTGCCGGGGCCATCCTGCGCCTCAATCTCGGCCTTAATTGCCTCCAGGTCAGGCGGATCACCCCCGTCCCACCACGCCACCAATCGGGCACGGGTTTGGGCCAAAGTTACGGGGTCGAACTTCGGCAAAGCGGGTATTGGCAGAGCGATCTTCAAAGCCACTTATTTTGCCACGCGACCAATTGGTCCTAGGTTTGAGGGTAAGGGCCCAGCTGGGTAAG
Organism: Pseudomonadota bacterium; assembly: GCA_041160865.1. Lineage (GTDB taxonomy): Bacteria > Pseudomonadota > Alphaproteobacteria > Caulobacterales > Aquidulcibacteraceae > Aquidulcibacter. The sequence continues at coordinate 22,999 of JBEAVQ010000064.1, forward strand.
TTATAAAGGCGGCAATATCAGCCCAAACACGTTCGGCCTGTAAGTCTCGTGTTAGCATGTGATAACCTTCAGGGTATTCGATTGTTCGCACACTAGGTGGAAGCTTGGCAACTGTGGCCGTCAAAGCCGGGCGCGGGATGATTTGGTCGCGTGCACCATAAAGGACAAGCGTTTGCGGTGGCAGTCTATCAGCGGCCTTATAGGCCCTTTCCATCAATCGAACCAAACCATAGACCGCATCTAAGCGTGTTGCAAAAATCATGTTGGGGTCGCGCCCCAATCGTCGCAGCATCTCAATATTGTCCGACGCCATAATGGTGCGCGTCGCCCTGCGCGGTGGGTCGAAGGGCTTCCGCGAGACGGGCAAGTGCGCCGTGGTCCATAAGGACACGCGGTAGGCCAGTGGCAAATTGGACCAGCCCCAAACAGCTGGCGCAATCAGCACAAGCCGATCAGCCGCAATCCCCTCGGCTTCACCTGCAGCTGCCAGAATGGTCGCCGCCCCCATGCTCTCGCCCACCGCAACGATGGGGCTGCTTGGATGGGCTGCCCGTGCCACCTGTAAGGCCGTGCGCAAATCTTGGATCATCAAGGCCTCATTGCCCCAAACCCCACGCTGAGGCGAACGACCAAACCCTCGGGCATCATAGGCATAAGTCGTGATGCCGCGCGCCGCCCAATAAGGCGCTGCGGTTTCAAAGGCACGGGCATAGTCATTCATGCCGTGAAGCGCGACGATAACGGCTTGAGGCTCTGAATTTTGTGCGTTCCACGTCGAAAGACCCAGCGCTGTGCCGTCAAAACTAACAAACTGAGTTGGGGTAAAGCGCGGTCCTTGATAGTCGGGCCCCGGAATCTGGGCCTGCTGGCGCATCGGCGTACAGGCTGTCAGGAGCACGCCCATCAGCCCAAGACCCAGCCACCGACTGAGCCCTACTCCCTGTGATGACAAGGCCCTATTCAGCGACGACGCTCTCAGCATCTGGGTCAACAACAGGTTCAACATCGGATGGAGCCGCAACGGGCACTTCGCCCGTTACGCCTAAGCGATAGACGCCCTTAAAGCCATTGGGATCAATGACCTTGCCCTTTCGGTAAATACTAATCTGGCCAGACCGCGCCAAATGGATGGCCGCTTGACGAACCGATGGCAGACGCTTGCGCCAGCCCTCTGGGTCCTCACCAGTGTAGACCGCACGCGCGGCTTGGGTTGGGTCGACGGTGCGGCCTTTTTTGGAGGCGGCGATCAGAGCCAGAATGGCAACTTCTTCAGGGCTCATAGCCTTAGGTCCTCGCCGCTTTCATCATCTCACGGGCGATGACGATTTGTTGGATTTGGCTGGTGCCTTCATAGATGCGGAAGATGCGCACATCGCGATAAAAACGCTCAATGCCATAATCAGCAACATAGCCTGCTCCGCCGAAAATTTGCACGGCTCGATCGGCGACCCGACCAACCATTTCAGACGCATAATATTTCGCAGCAGCAGCTTCCAGTGTGATAGATTGTTCGCCATCGCGTAGGCGGGCAGCATCCAACACCATAGACTTGGCGGCATAGGCTTCGGTCTTGGAATCGGCCAACATCGCTTGGATCAATTGATGTTCGGCAATTGGCTTGCCAAATTGCTGGCGCTCCATCGCATAAGCCAGACTATCGGCAATCAGGCGCTCAGCCACACCAACGCAGACCGAAGCGATATGCAGACGCCCGCGGTCAAGCACTTGCATGGCTACCTTAAAGCCCTCGCCCTCCCCGCCTAAACGGTTCTCAACCGGGACTTTGACATTGTCGAAATAGACTTCGCAAATATGGGCACCTTGCTGCCCCATCTTTTTTTCAGGCTTTCCAATGCTGAGGCCCGGGCTGTCGCGCTCCACCAAAAAGGCGCTGACGCCCTTAGCCCCTTTTACGTCGGGGCTGGTGCGGGCCATCACGGTAAAAAGGCCCGCTTTATTGGCGTTGGTGATGTAGCGCTTGGAGCCGTTCATTACATAATGATCGCCCTCGAGGCGCGCTGTGGTCTGCACGGAGGCAGAATCAGAGCCTGCTTCGGCTTCGGTCAGGCAAAAGCTTGTGACGATCTCACCAGAGGCAATGCCGGGCAGATATTTTTGCTTTTGCGCTTCGGTACCAAACATCACGAGGCCTTGTGCGCCGATACCAACATTGGTGCCAAAGCACGAACGGAATGCCGGGCTGGTACGTCCTAGCTCAAACGCCACCCGACATTCTGCCTCCATCGACAGCTCAAGACCGCCATACTCAGCAGGAATGGTCAGGCCATAGAGACCTAATCCCTTCATCTGCGCGACAATCGCGTCTGGCACGGCATCGTCCTCGGAGACTTGGGCCTCAATTGGACGCAGCTTTTCCGCCACAAAGCGAGCTACCAAGCTCACAAGCTCTTGGGTGGTCTCTGAATCATAAGCCAATGGCATCTCCTCAAGCGCGCATTCTTGTATTATTCGCCCAGCACTTTAAGACCCAACCCACCCTCCTGACGAGCCCTAAAGGAAAGCCTGTTGCACATGAGCGAGAATACCCCATCCAAACCACAATTAGTAACCGAGGGTGAATTTGCTGGCTGGTCCACTTGGGGCAATGGCTCTGACCCGTTTGAGACGCTCACTGGCCCTTTTTATATGAAGCCGTTAGCCGAGGGTGGCTATACCTGCGCCTTTATGCCCGAACAGCAGCATTGCAATGGCATGGGCAATATTCATGGCGGTTGCCTGATGACCTTTGCCGACTTCGCCCTGTTTGCGCATTGTCATGACTATATGAATGCGCAACCCTGTGTGACGATGCAGTTTGAAAGCCAGTTTGTTGGCGGTGCAAAGGCTGGTCTCTTGATCGAATCAACCGCCGACATTGTGCGGGCAACCCGTACGATGCTGTTCATCCGCGGCGTGCTGAGCCAAGAGAACAAACCTGTCCTCGCCTATTCTGCAATCCTAAAACGCATAGGCATGTAATCGTTCCATGCAGTTTTGCATGTCCCATCTGACACAAGAACGGGACAATTGCGGCGTGAATCGGGCGGAACCGGTACGCATTTACCCTCGGTTCATATAAGGGACAAGGTTCCGCCACAATCTGTATCTTATTGATCACACTGTATATTTACACCCCCAATATGACAGAATGGTAAGTTGCGGAAGCGGGGTGACAGTCCCTACCTTAGTCGTGTCGAAAGGCTCTCCTCCCCCTTAGAGCGCGTTTTGATCCATCGGATCAAAGTTGCGCTCTAAATCAAAAATGGAGCAACAGCTCATCCACTCTTTCTGAGCCAGAAAGAGTGGGCGTTGCTCTAGACGACCGACAAAGAGCGGCGTCACAACCCGGGAGCCTTTGGATCAACTAGCGATCGTCTCGTAGCCAATCAGGCTTTTGAGATGTGGTCGCAGAACGAACAAAGGAACTAGATCATGCGTATTTTCGCTCTCGCCGTTTTGGCTGTTACCGCTTTCGCTTCGGCTCCTAGCTTTGCTCAAGACGCAGCTGGCAAAACCTATATCAATGGTGGCTACAACCACTTCCAAAATAAGACATCTGACACCGGCACGTTGAATGGCCGCGTCGGCTACCAATTCACCCCAAACTTTGCCGTTGAAGGCGAAGGCGGCATTGGCGTCAATGACGACACGGTCAATGGCGTCACCGTCAAGACCCGCGGCACCTTGGGTGCCTTTGCCGTGGTCAGCGCGCCCGTGGCAGAGCGCCTGTCGTTGATCGGTCGCGCCGGTTATGTCCATAGCTGGGCAGAAGCCAAAGCGGCTGGCGTTAAGGTGAAAGACGACGATGGCTCGTTTGCCGTCGGCGTTGGCGGTCAGTACATGTTGGACGATGCCAATGGCCTCCGTTTGGACTACACCCGCTACACCGAAGGCAAGGGTGCCAATGGCTACACAGCCAGCTTTGTCCGCAAGTTCTAAAGCCTAAAGGCTTTAGCACCTAACAAGAAAGAGCCTCTCCAATCTTGGGGAGGCTTTTTTGTTTTAGACAATTCCTCCTAAGGCAGTGGTTTCACGCCATTTCGCGCAATGACCCGCTTTGTTGCAGCCAGATCATCGACCCGCTTGGCAATAGTATAAAGCTTGGGCGCATGGGTCTGATACCAGTCCGGTTTTGGCCGCCATTGGATCAGCATCCAGATATAAAGATCCAGCGCACTGAAGGTCTCGCCCAAGAACCACGGGTGGCTAACTTGCTGCTCCAGATGCAGCATCAGACGCTTGCGGTGCTGGTCTGTCCGGGTGCGCAGCGGGCCCTCTTGGTCCTGATCGGCCCATTTCTGCGGATAATCGCCATAAGTGAAGCTGGGATAGATGGCGGCATTGATGAACATCAGCCAGCGCCAGAAGGATGGACGCAGGCCACTGTCACCTGTGGGGATGAGCTCGAGATCGGGCCGCGAGTCGTGGATCGTCAGCATAATTGCCGCTGTTTCCGTCAGCACGGTCCCATTGGGAAAGACCAAGGTTGGCACTTGGCCGAGAGGATTACTGGCGTGGAGGCCATCGCTTTCAAGGCCATTGTCCCCCCAGGCCGCGACTTGCACCCGAAACCGGACGCCTGCCATCCCCAAAACAATTTCGGCCAACATGGACCCACCGCCATTGCCGACAAAAAGGATCGGATCAGTCGGGTTTAAGCTCGCCATGGCTTAGCCACCGCCACCAAATTGTTCGGCCCAAGCCGTCACTTGTTCATCTTCAATCTTGGCGAACAGCAAATCTGGCACTTGGGTTTGAAGGCCATGGGGAAGAGCATCCAGCAGGCTTGCATCATCAGCGCTTGGCCACATGCGGTTCTTTTCTGGCACGCCGATGCCATCCAAGATCCGGCTTGCTGCCTCTGGCACAAAGGGTTGGGCCAAGATTGCGAACAGCGCAACCAGATTGAGGCCCGTGCGGACGCCGACGGCGGCTAAAGCCTCATCCGTTTTGATCGCGGTCCAAGGGGCCGCTGTTTGCAGATATTCATTGCCCAAAGCCCACAGCGCCCGGGTCTCTGCGGCGGCTTTGCGGAACTCCATCTCTTCGTGGAATGCCGTGATCGCGGCAATCTTGGCTGACACTTCGGTCCACAACTTGGCCTCCGCTTCCCCTGCGACGCCAATGGCAGGGACCTTGCCTTCAAATTTGGCGGCGGCAAACTTCATGATGCGGTTGACGAAATTGCCCAGCACATTGGCGAGGTCGGAATTCACGGTGGCTTGGAAGCCTTCCAACGTGAAAGCTGCATCTGAGCTTTCAGGCGCATTGGCCATCAGATACCAGCGCCAATAATCGCCGCTTAGTAATTCCAGCGCTTGATCCATAAAGATGCCGCGCTTTTGGCTGGTCGAGAATTTTCCACCATACCAAGTCAGCCAGTTAAACGCCTTCAAGCGATCAACCAATTTCCAAGGTTCGCCTGAACCCAAAATCGTCACGGGGAAAGACACGGTGTGGAAGGCCACATTGTCCTTGCCCATCACCTGAACATAGGTCACATCTTCTGCGCCCTGATCTGTCCGCCACCAGCGCTTCCAATCGCCACCCGTGGCCAAAGCCCATTCTTCGGTCGCGGCAATATATTCGATGGGCGCGTCAAACCAGACGTAAAATACTTTGTTTTCAAAGCCCGGACGTGGCTTGCCGTCTTTCAAAACGGGCACCCCCCACGAGAGGTCACGCGTGATGGCCCGGTCCTGCAGCCCTTCGTCGAGCCACTTATAGGCGATGGAGCGCGCCAAATGCGGCCAGTCTGTTGCCGCATCAACCCATGCGCGGATTTTGTCTTCCATCAAGGGCTGACGCAGAAACAGATGGGCGGTATCGCGTACTTCGATGTTGGTAGAGCCCGAAATCTTTGAGCGTGGGTTCTTCAACTGTGTAGGGTCTAGCAACGACCCGCAATTATCGCACTGGTCGCCACGCGCATCCTCAAACCCACAGATTGGGCAGGTCCCCTCGACATAGCGGTCGGGCAAGAAGCGGGCATCGTCGATACAATAGACTTGCTTGGTGACGCGCTCTTCCAACAGGCCATTGGCTTCCAGCATTTCAGCAAAGTGCTGTGTGAGCGCATAGTTTTGCGGGCTGGAAGAGCGGCCAAACCAGTCAAACGAGAGCGAATACCCCTCACCTGCCGCGCGTTGAATGTCATGTTGCTCATCACAATAAGCTTTGGCCGACATGCCAGCCTCAGCCGCTGCCAATTCTGCCGGTGTACCATGCTCGTCCGTTGCACAGACAAATAAGACCTCATGGCCTTGCAGACGGCGAAAGCGCGCGTGCACATCTGAAGGCAACATCGACCCCGCCAAATTGCCAAGGTGCTTGATGCCATTGATGTAAGGAAGTGCAGAAGTGATCAGATAACGAGCCATTTTCCTGATGTAAGCGATTTGAGCGCGCCATCCAAGGCTTAGACCGCATTTCGCCAGCAGCAAAAAGATAGGGCCGGCTGGGCCGGCCCTAAGTTGGGCATCGTGAGGACGTTGGAGGCGTAGGGGCTGACGATGCCGGTCCGAATACGGGCGTTGCTTTAGTGGCGGTCAGAAGCCGCCAAGCCCAAAAGGCCAGAAGCGAGTACGGTAAGCCAGGCGGCGACAATAAGGTTGATCATGATTTTTATCCTTGGTGTGAAGCTCGGGGAGGAGCGGGTTTATGGTGTATTGTAGCGGCGATTTATGCAGGGTCGGAGGAGATGGTGTGGAGGGAGGCTTAAGGTTTAGGCGCGCTCTGCGGCGGCCATGGAAGCTAAACCTGCGCCTAAGAGGCTGAGCCAAGCGGTTACGATGAGAGTGATCATAGTGATGTTCCTTTTATATTTTTGAAGGGGGGAGGGTTTAAGGGGGGAGGTAGAAGCTGGAAGGTTTTGCTTAGTTGCTTTCGGTAGCTGCCATTGTGGCCATGCCGGCACCCAAAGCGCTGAGCCAGATTGTGACGATAAATGTGATCATGTTGGTTTCTCCTGTTGGTCTGTCGTTGTGTTTGTGCTGCACTGATGTAGTGCATGGGTGTATTACTACTATAGCACACCAAATGTGTCAAACACATTTTTTGCCCTTTGTGCATTTTTCTGCAGATTTGCGTTTTGGGGCTAAAAAAGGCATGGAGCGGCCATGACTTCCGATACGCTTGATCGGCGCTTTTGCGTTGCCCCTATGATGGAGTGGACAGACCGGCATTGCCGGGCGTTTCACCGTACGCTGTCCAAAGGTGCCCTAGTCTACACAGAGATGGTGACGGCAGATGCGCTTATCCACGGTGATAGAAACCGCCTGATCGGCTTTGACGCCTGCGAATACCCTGTCGCTCTACAAATTGGTGGCTCTGATCCTCGTAAGCTTGCTGAAGCCACGAAGATTGCCACTGATTTTGGGTATGGGGAGATAAATCTTAATGTCGGCTGTCCGTCGGACCGCGTGCAGTCGGGCCGGTTTGGGGCCTGCCTGATGCGAGAGCCTGAACTTGTGGCCGAATGTGTCAGCGCTATGCAATCGGCCACCCATCTGCCCGTCACCGTCAAGAACCGCCTCGGCGTCGATGAGCAAGACCCCCGTGAGAGCTTGTTTGGCTTTGTCGAGACCGTGGCCAAAGCAGGCGTCACCGTCTTTGTTGTTCATGCACGCAAGGCAATCCTGAAAGGCCTCTCGCCCAAGGATAATCGCGAGATCCCGCCCTTGGACTATGATCTGGTGCGCGAGTTGAAAGCCGCACACCCGCAGCTGACCATCATCTTGAATGGCGGCATTGCCAGTATTGAGCAGGCACAAGAGGTAGTCGCAGGCCTTGATGGCGTGATGCTGGGCCGGGCTGCTTATCATGACCCTGCGCTGCTGGGCCGGGTTGATCGTGAGATTTTGGGGAATGATACAGAGATCGTTCGCCCTGAAGAGGCCTTTCGCGCCTATCGGCCCTATGTGGAGCGGCGCTTGGCGGAGGGCGTGCCCTTGCACGCCATCACCCGCCACATGCTCGGCCTGTTTGCCGGCAAGCCCGGTGCCCGCATGTTCCGCCGTCAATTAGGCGAAGAGAGCCGCGCTGGGGCTGGCATTGAAGTTTATGACCGTGCCCTTGAGCTGATTGAACGCGAAGCGACCCGCTTTGCCAATCGCGGCGAGATCGCGGCCTGATGCCGCCACTCCAAGACCTACTGATTCTTGTTGCGGCTATGGCGGGGGCTGGCGTCTTTGCGGGCCTGATCGCGGGCCTGTTTGGCGTTGGCGGTGGAACCGTCCTCGTCCCTGCCCTCTTTTATGCCTTTGGCGTGTTTGGACTGGGCGGAGACGCCAATCTGCATGTGGCCGTGGGCACAAGCCTGTCGACAATCATTACCACTTCGCTGCGCTCAGTTACGGCCCACCGCAAGCATGGCGCGGTGGATGAGGCTGTCCTCAAAGGCTTTATCCCTTGGATTGCTCTGGGTGCCATCATTGGAGCGGTGCTGGCTGGCTTTGCCGATAAAGCGACCCTCGGCCTGATTTATGGAGCCTTTGCCATTGCTTTGGCCGCCTATATGGGCCTCGGCAAGGAAAGCTGGACCATCATGCGCGACGTGCCAACCGGGCCAGCGCGGGCGGCAGTAGGCTCCAGCCTTGGAGCAGTCTCGGCTTTGATGGGCATTGGCGGGGGGGCCTTTGGCTCAGCCGTCATGACCTTGGCTGGCAGGCCGATCCATCAAGCCGTGGCCACCGCTTCGGGTTTTGGCGTCGCCATCGCCGTACCTGCGACCTTGGGCTTTATCCTCATGGGCTGGGGCGTCGACGGCAGACCGCCTCTCTCGCTTGGCTATATCAATGTGCCGGGCTTTGTGATTTTGGCCCTGTTGACCGGGGCCGTCGCACCCTATGGCGCCAAGCTCGCCCACCGCTTGGACAAGACCATGCTGCGCCGCGCGTTCGGGGCCTATCTGGCGTTTACGGCACTGGCGGTGGTGATTAAGGCGATTGTGGCCTAAAGCGTCGGCTTCTTCCACCAGTCATTTTCCACCGTCATTGGCGCAGCCATTGGGTGCGGTTCAAATGGAATGGCATGACCTTGCTGCGCGCGAAGGTCG
>JBEAVQ010000011.1:0-54354 GCA_041160865.1 Pseudomonadota bacterium
GATAGCACGGTGGAGCGATTGTTCTAGGCCGCGGGAGAATGAGGGCACGTTCTACTCCTTTTCCATGGTACATTGCAGGGGATGTTGATTGCGTCGCGCTAAATCCAGGACTTGGGCAACCTTGGTCTCAGCAACTTCGTAAGAATAAATGCCACAGACACCGACCCCCGATTGATGAACATGCAACATGATACGGGTCGCACCCTCACGGGTTTTGTTGAAGAAGCGCTCTAAAACATAAACCACAAACTCCATCGGCGTGTAATCATCATTCAAAACCAACACCCGATAGAGGGATGGCTTTTTGGTCTTTGGTTTCGCACGAGCTACAACGGCCGTACTGCGGCCGCCACCGGGGATGTCCCCATCGGTGCCAAAACCATCATCGTCCATATCGTCACCGCGTTCGTCGCTCATCTGATCAACCATTTCATGACGTCTGCGCTTGCAGACACTATGCTTGGGCTTCTTTGGGAAACTCAATCACTCTTTATAGATAAGTGCTTCGCGACGTTCTGGAAGCCTAAAACATGTGCAAGGGCTGGATAAGATCGCAGCAGCCCATAGCTCGCGATCATTAAGGCACAAAAAAGGGCCCGAGGCATGCTCGGACCCTCTTAATTCTGGATGCTATCCGCTTAGCGGGCAGATTGAATCGAAGACCAAGTGGCGCTGGCGCGCTCGCTGATTGGCTTGACGGATTCCTTCATAGCACCCAACATCACATCGGACACTTTGGTGAACTCTGCGAAATAAGTGCTCATTGCTGATTTGGCATAGTCGGCTTGAATTTCGACAGCTTCTTGCAACGACTTCACGCCGCCCAACGATTTGGCAGTTTCGGTCGCAAGTGCGGCGGAAGACTGGAGGTAAGCCATGGAGATTTCAGAAGCCTGCTTCATGCCTTCAACTGCGATCTTTGCAGAAGCGGTCATGGCTTCCACATTGGCCTTGCTGTGAACGAAAACATCGCCAAAGCTGGCTTGTAGTTTTTCATAACCGGCTTGGAAAGCTTCGGCGGTTGGGGTGATCACGGATTCGATCTTGTCGGACATGGTCAGTCTCTCCTCTAGGATTGGTTCGGGTATTCTTACAGTTTCTGAAAGTGCAGATGGGGAGGTTTCAGCCACCGCTTGTTTGGACACGCCAGGCCTCGCAGCACGTTTCTTTGTGGTCGTCATCGTGACTCTCTGCTATAAGAATGACAGTGGGGATCAGGTCAGACCTTAAGCCCTCCACCGCCATATCTCGCACCTGCAGCATGCACCTTCGCACTTGCAGCGTCAAGCGTTTCTTGAGCAGATTGCATCGTTTTTGCGCAAATTCTTGGCCATAAACGCCGTCAAACTCGTCTTAGCACCCGAGCCTATTGTCGAGGGGAAACCCGCAATCTTTGCTACCCGTGGGGTCGGGCCGGTAACCTAAAACGTTGGGATGACAGGTTCGTGTGGGCGAGCTTAATTGACATAGGTCAAAAGAATGCTCAAAAAAGCGGCGGCTTTCAATGTGCCCGCCCCAAAACGTAGTCCAGCCTTGCGTTGGTCTGCTGCGTTAAGCCTAAGTAAACCATAAGGTTCCTAGGCTGACCTCATGTGCTCGGAGACTAACATGGCAAGTCACGTTTTTTCGCTCAAGCTCCTCGCTGCATCCGCGATGGTGGCAGTGGTGTCCTTGGCATCAACGTCAGCTTCAGCCCAAACGAACCAACGATTTGCGCAGATTGTAGTGGACGCCGACACTCACGAAGTGATCTTTGAAGAGAACGCACAAGCCCTGCGCCGTCCTGCCTCGATCACCAAAGTCATGACGCTTTATCTTTTGTTTGATGCATTACAATCGGGCAAACTCTCTTGGAATGACCAGATCGTCTTCTCCCGATATGCGAGCGGCCAAGCGCCAACCAAATTGGGGATTGCGGCGGGCAATTCGATTTCCGTTCAGACCGCAGTTGAAGCTTTGGTTGTTCGTTCGGCAAACGATGTTGCCGCAGCTGTTGCCGAAACCTTGGGCGGATCAGAGGCGAATTTTGCCGTGATGATGACCGCTAAGGCCCGCGACCTCGGTATGGTCAACACAACATTCGCCAACGCCTCTGGCCTGCCTAGCGACCGCCAATTGACGACTGCCGAAGATCTTGCCCGTCTAGCTATCGCCATTCGCCGCGACTTTCCTGATCAGTACCACTGGTTTTCGACCCCCCAAATGGTTTTCAATGGCAAAGTCACCAGGAACCACAATCATTTGATGGCCCGCATGGAAGGCATGGATGGTCTGAAGACGGGCTTCACACGTAGCTCTGGCTTCAACCTAGCCGCCACGACCGAACGCAACGGGCGGCGGATTGTGACAGTTGTTTTGGGCGGTCGAACGCGCTTCTCTCGGGATGATTTTGTTGAATTGCTGACGGAGTCTGCCTTCAAAGAATTGGGTACTGGCGCAAATCTAGTTGCCGACCAAGCCACACCCTACCAAATTAAATTCAAAGACCCTCGCGATGGTGCCGATGCAGAGGCGCTGGTGATGTCGATCGCTGGCAAGGCCATGCGGCCTACTGTTCCAACTAATCTGGGGCTTGTGCGGACCGAACGGACCCGTGGCTTCGACCAAGGCAGGCCTTCTGTTTTGATGGCTGATGCAACAGCACGGCTCAATCAATCTTCCCGTCTGGCTGCCGGTGGGGTGCAAACCGCCTCACTCAAGCAATCGCATGGCGACGATGAAGATCAGGCAGAGGCCGTGAGCCCGCAGCCAGTCACCGCTACCATAACGCCAAGTCTGCCGCGCGCCACCACACACTACATAGCATCATCTGTGATGCAGACTGCAGCACTTCGACCTGCATTGGATCCTGGAGCATCATCAGAACCGAGCGCTCAAGATGCCAAAACGGTTGAAGTGGCCGAAGTGGCTGAGGAACAGATCCGCTTGCAAGAAGCGCGTTCCCAAGCAGTCCGGCTGTCGAATGAAAAGCGCGCTGCTGAGCGCGTGGCAGCCGAGGCCCGCGCAAAGGCTACAGCTGAGCGCGAGGAGCGGACGCGTCAACAGGCCGCGCGCGCTTTAGCCGCCAAGAAGGAAAATGATCGGCAATTGATCGCCGGACGTGCCCGTGGTGACGCGATTGTGCAAGTCGGCGCCTTCCGCAGCCAAAGCGATGCGAAAGCGGCGCTTGCCCAATTCTCTCGCCACTTCCCGTCCTTCGCGAGCCGCGAAGTCAGTAGCGTGAAGCGTTCAGACGGCGTCTGGTATCGCGCCCGCTTCTCCGGGCTCGGGTCCAGCGTGGCGCGCGAAGCCTGCCGAATCGTGTCGGGTCGTGGTGGTAGCTGCCAGATTATTGTGGACTGAAACGGCACCAATTAGCGGCTCGCGCTTACTCCCACTCAATCGTGCCCGGTGGCTTAGACGTCACGTCATAGACGCAACGCGGCCTAGAAACGCCATATCAAACGGGAAGAAGTCAGCTGTCATGCCGTCGGTTGAGGTGACCGCGCGCAAAGCACAGACGTGGTCATAGGTGCGATGGTCGCCCATAACACCAACGGTCTTGACGGGCAAAAGTACGGCAAAAGCCTGCCAGATGGTGTCATAGAGGCCATTATTGCGTAATTCCTCCAGATAGATGGCATCGGCCTTGCGCAAGATATCGGCCTTCTCTTGTGTGATCTCGCCAGGAATGCGGATGGCAAGGCCGGGACCGGGGAACGGATGGCGGCCAACAAAGGCTTCATTCAAACCAAGCTCACGGCCCAAAGCGCGCACTTCATCCTTGAACAATTCGCGCAAGGGCTCCACCAATTTCAAATTCATCCTCTCAGGCAAGCCGCCGACATTATGGTGGCTCTTAATCGTGACAGATGGGCCGCCATCAAACGAGACGCTTTCGATCACGTCTGGGTAGAGTGTGCCTTGCGCCAAGAACCCTGCGCCCCCAACCATGCGCGCCTTTTCTTCAAAGACATCGATGAAGAGCTTGCCAATCGTCTTGCGCTTGGTTTCAGGATCGCTGACCCCTGCGAGCGCACCCAAGAAGCGTGCACTCTCATCGGCATGGATGAGCGGGATATTATAATGGTCGCGGAATAGCGATACGACTTGGTCGCTTTCCCGTGCCCGCATCAGGCCGTGGTCAACATAGACGCAGGTCAATTGATCGCCAATCGCCTCATGGATCAACACAGCGGCGACAGAGCTATCAACCCCGCCCGATAGGCCGCAAATGACTTTGCTGGTTCCCACTTGCGCGCGGATCCGCACAATGGCTTCTTCGCGAAAAGCCGCCATGGTCCAATCGCCGCGCAGGCCCGCGATCTTGCGGACAAAATTATGGATCAGCTTAGCGCCATCTGGGGTATGCACCACTTCAGGGTGGAACATCACGGTATAGAAACGGCGCCCCTCATCGGTGGCTACCGCAAAAGGCGCGTTCTCGCTGGTGGCTTTGACGCTGAAGCCGTCCGGCAATTGGGTGACACGGTCGCCATGACTCATCCAAACCGGATAGCGGCTACCGATTTCCCAGACGCCCTCGAACAAAGCGCTGGGGGCCAAAATCTCTACATCTGCACGACCAAACTCGGCCGCATGGCCACTTTCAACCACCCCGCCCAATTGGGTCGCCAAGGTCTGCTGACCATAGCAAATCGCCAGAATGGGCACGCCCAACTCAAACACGGCCTGTGGCGCACGCGGCGAGCCCGCATCGCACACGCTGGCTGGCCCACCTGAAAGTATAATCGCTTTGGGATCAAACCCTGCATCCATCACTTCTTGGGCGCGATTATAAGGATGGACTTCGCAATATACGCCCGCCTCTCGCACGCGCCGTGCGATCAGTTGTGTCACTTGAGAGCCGAAATCGATGATGAGAATGTGTTCGTGGGTCGCTTGCGTCATCGAGGCGGTTTAGCGGGATGCGGGCGCAGGGGAAAGACCCCCTAAGCGCGCGCCAACAGTGATTAGGCCGTGGCCCCTTGCAGGGCCGCCCCGCGGACCGGGTGAATGCGGGCGGCCCCGGCATCAATATCGATATTTGCCCCGTGCGCGATCTTCCAACCCTCTGCCAATTTAGCGTAAACCAAAGTTATCCGGCTTTCTGAACAGCTCAAGCTGACCGTTGCAGGCCACAAATAAAGAATCCGTCCGTACCCGTTGCTAAGGGTGTCATCTGCAAGCCTGATCCTGCCTTATGGCAATGGGCTAACAGCCCGGTCAAACCAGCATTAGATACCAAAGTCGTCGGATTGACTGGCGCAAAGGTTGGATTGGCAGCGAGGAAGCGCGTGATGGTGTCCTCATTCTCCTCTGGCAGAATTGAACAGGTCACATACATGAGACGGCCGCCAGGCTTCACCAAAGGCGCGCCAAGTGCAAGCGCCAGTGCCTGCTCTTGCTCACGTTTTTCCAAAGCGCCGGGGCGCAAGCGCCATTTGGAGTCAGGCGCGCGGCGCCAGGTGCCTGACCCCGTGCAGGGTGCATCAATGAAGACGATGTCCATCAGGTCATGGAGATCGCTAAGCACATCCTGATCCCGCTTGGGCGTGCGGACTTGGCAATTGCGCACCCCTGCCCGCTCAATCCGCTCGTGGCAATTGGACAAACGTCGGCTATCGACATCATAGGCGTACAGTTGGCCCTTATTCTCCATCAGCGCAGCGAGCGCCAGGGTTTTGCCGCCACCGCCAGCGCACACGTCGGCAATCTGCATCCCGGGCCTTGCACCCGATAGACGCGCGGCCAGTTGGCTGCCTTCATCTTGGACCTCAAAGCCACCCTTCACAAAGGCCTCTTCCTTTGCCCACGGAAAGGTACGCCCCTGCTGCCAAGGGATGCGAATGCCATCGGGCGACCACGGGGTGATAAAGGCAGACGGGCTGCCGTCCTCGCGAACCTTAAGCTGGGTGGACGACAATAAATCTTCCAGCACGGTTTCTGGTTTGGCCTTCAGACGATTGACACGCAGGTCTAGCGGTGCAGGTGCCGCCAAAGCTGCCCCTTCCGCGGCACGCTCATCCCCCAAGACACGGGCAAAGCTCGCATCCAGCCATTCGGGATAATCGCCGCGTACATGGTGGGGCGCGCCATCTAACGTCGCTTCAGCAAGGGCTTTGCGCTCCGCCTCGGTCAGTGGGCTATAGGCGTGGGTTTCTTCGTAGGCATCTTTTTCAAGGCTCTCAACGGTGCGTTCAAAACCCCAACGTAGCGCGCCCAGGACCCAAGCGCGTGGATCATCCATGCCCATGCGAAAGCTACTGGACGCCTTCCAGCGCAGGGCACCAAAGACGATGTCGCCAATTTGCGCCCGGTCGCCAGAGCCAGCAAACCGGTGGCTCAAGCCCCATTCTTTCAAAACGTCGGCGGGCGGGCGTTTGCGGGCCTCGATATCTGTCAAAACTTCAATGGCGGCTTGGGCACGGGCACCGGGGCGCATAACTTCAATCTTTCAGGGTGCGCGACAGATACGTCACGCTTTTGCCGCTGGACAAAGTCGCCTGCCCAACGGGAGTAAAGCCAAGAACGGCATGGAATCGGTCGGAAACAGGGTTAGGCGGATCAGAATTGACCTCGCAGACCACCTGCTCATAGCCTTCAGCCCGCGCGATTGCAAACAGGCCCTCATAGAAGCGTCGTGCAATCCCTTGCCCGCGCGCATGTGCTGCCACCACGATCCGGTCGACATAGACAAACTTGTCCATCCGCTCAACAAACCAGACAAAGTTCGGGCTGTCATAAGGCGAAGTAGGAACAAAAGTGATTAGAAAACCACGATCTGGCCGCGCAACCTGGCTGAGGTATGAGGCGTCCACCAAGCGCGTTAAGTGGACTTCATCTAAAGGCCCAGTTTCCACTTGATTGGCATTGCCAAGGTCAATAACCCAAGCAAAATCCGCCTGTGACAGGACTTCAATCGTCACGAGGCTTAACCCCCGACTGGATAGTTTGGGGCTTCGCGGGTGATGGAAACGTCGTGGACATGGCTTTCTCGCAAGCCCGCGCTGGTCAATTTGACGAAGCGGGCTTTGGACTGGAAGTCTGCAATGGTTGCAGCACCCGTATAGCCCATGGCCGCACGCAGGCCGCCGACCAGTTGATGCAAGATCGGCGCGACCGAGCCCTTGTACGGTACTTGGCCTTCAATACCCTCAGGAACCAACTTCAGCGCATCGCTGACGTCTTTTTGGAAATAGCGGTCAGCAGAGCCACGAGCCATGGCACCAAGCGATCCCATGCCACGATAGGATTTGTAGGACCGGCCCTGATAGAGGAAAACCTCGCCGGGGGCCTCATCGGTACCCGCAAACAGGCCACCCAACATCGCAACATGAGCACCAGCGGCAATCGCTTTGGCCAAATCGCCAGAGAACTTAATCCCGCCATCGGCTATAATCGGCGTGCCGGTGGCATAGGCAGCATCGACGCAATCCATAATTGCGGTCAATTGCGGCACACCAACACCTGCGACAATGCGCGTGGTGCAGATCGAGCCGGGGCCAATGCCCACTTTGATGGCGTCTGCGCCAGCGTCAATCAACGCCATGGTCGCTTCGCGCGTGGCGACATTGCCAGCAATCACTTGCACCCGATTAGACAGGCGCTTGATGCGTTCTACCGCGTCCAGCACCGACCGGGAGTGACCGTGGGCGGTATCGATCACAATCACATCGCAGCCAGCGTCTAGCAGGAATTCTGACCGCTCATAGCCAGCATCACCCACTGTCGTAGCAGCACCAACGCGCAGACGACCTTGGTCATCCTTGCATGCAGTTGGGAAGGCTTGCGCCTTCTCCATGTCCTTGACCGTTACAAGGCCGACGCAGCGACCGTCATCATCGACAACGATCAAGCGTTCAACCCGGTGCTTATGCAAGAGCTGGCGGGCGGTGTCCTTGTCGGTGCCCTCGCGCACCGTATGCAAATTCTCGCGCGTCATGACGTCAGAGACTTTCTCACTGTCATTGGCGAAGCGCACATCGCGATTGGTGACGATGCCGACAAGGCGACCGGGCTTGCCTTCTGGCCCGCGCTCAATCACCGGAAAACCAGACACGCCACGGGCGGCTTTAATGGCCTTCACTTCGCCCACCGAGATATCGGGATAAACCGTGATAGGATTGATCACCATGCCGCTTTCAAAGCGCTTGACCTGACGTACTTGTTCGGCCTGCTCTTCGTTCGACAAATTGCGATGGATAATGCCGAGGCCGCCTGCTTGGGCCATTGCAATGGCGAGGCGCGCTTCGGTGACTGTATCCATGGCAGAAGAAATCAGTGGGATATTCAGCGCAATTTCACGTGTCAGCTGCGTCCGAACATCTACTTGCCCTGGCATCACCTCGGAAGCACCCGGCTCCAGCAAAACGTCGTCAAACGTTACGGCATCTCTTATCGGCGGGGCGACGCGGGGTGGTTTATTGATAGGTTTGGACATGGCGGCTGATAGAGTATGGTTGACCAATCTGTCAACGCTGTTGCTGTAGGTTCATAAATGAAAAAAGCCTGCTGCCCCAAACGAGACAGCAGGCTTTCACAAAAGGACTTTTAGCCAGTGGTCTTAGCGGCCGCTCGGCAAATCCTTAAACGCGACATCCTTATCCACGCGGACATCGCCTGGAAGGCCCAAGATGCGCTCCGCAATGATGTTCTTCAGGATTTCATCCGTCCCGCCAGCAATCCGTAAGCCGGCAGCCCACATGTGGCTCTGCTGGAATACGCCTTCAGATGGGGCATAAGCCGCATCGGTGATGATGCCGAAATGGTCCATCGATTCCATGGCATTATGAGTGATGTCTTGGAGCTGATTGGCAGTAATGATTTTGCCAATTGAGCTCTCAGGGCCAGGTGTCTGCCCCTTGGATAACGCCGTCATGGTGCGGAATTTGGCCAACTTATAGCCTTCAGCGCGCACAAACCAATCGGCCACTTTTTGGCGGAAGCTTTGGTCTTCGGCCAAAGTGCCGCCATCTTGGCCCGGCATGGTTTTCGCCCACTCAAAGATTTCTTTGTAATCTGGGCCAGGGCTACCGCCGACGGCCAAGCGCTCGTTCATCAAGGTGACAAGAGCGACCGACCAGCCATTGCCTTCCCCGCCTAGCATCTGGCTGTTAGGGACGCGGACATCGGTGAAATAGACTTCGTTGAAGTTAGACCCGCCGGACATTTGGTGAATGGGGCGAACTTCAATGCCGGGGCTCTTCATATCAATGAAGAACATAGACAGCCCCTTATGCTTGGCCTTGTCCGCATTGGTGCGCACCAGAACGATGCCCCAATCAGAATAGTGCGCGCCAGAGGTCCACACTTTCTGACCATTGATCACCCAATCATCACCATCGCGGACAGCTTTGGTTTTAAGGCCTGCGACGTCAGACCCAGCAGAAGGTTCTGAGAATAATTGGCACCAGATTTCTTCCCCGCGCAACGCTGGGCCGACGTGTCGCTCTTTCTGGGCGTCGGTTGCAAAGGCGATCACGGTGGGCACACACATGCCAAGGCCAATGGTGAATGGCCCTGCTGGGGCGTCAAACTTGCCTTCTTCTTGGCCAAAGATTACCGAGAAAATCGGCGCGAGGCCCTGCCCGCCCTGCTCTTTCGGCCACGTAATGCCGGCAAAGCCATTTTCGGCTTTGGCTTTTTGATAGGCCTTGGCCGCCAACATATATTCCTTGTCGGACAAGCGCTTCTGCAAGCTTTCGGTTTGGCCAGCTCTAGGCTGAACTTGCGCCGCTAAGAAAGCCTGGGCACGTTGACGGAAGGCTGCTTCTTCTGGGGTATCATTGAAGTCCATAAGTATCTCCATCCATCCAAGAGTTAGGCCGCGTTACGCATTTCAAGGCGGCGAACAAGTTTTTCTTTCCACAAAGATGGCGCACCGGCCTGCACTGCCAAGAGCTTGGCGCGGCGATAATACAGGTGGCAATCGACTTCCCAAGTAAAGCCCATGCCGCCATGGGTCTGGATGTTTTCTTTCGACGCCAGATAATATGCGTCACAGGCGGCAATGCGCGCAGCTGCCGCTGCCAGGGGCAGCTCCGGGGCGTCGCTGCTGAGCGCCCACGCGCCATAAAACGCGTTAGAACGAGCGATCTCAAGCGCAACATACATGTCGGCCAATTTGTGCTTGATCGCTTGGAAACTACCGATTTGGCGCGAGAAAGCATAGCGGCCCTTGGCGTAATCGGTGGCCATATCTAGACAAGCTTGGCTGCCGCCAATTTGTTCAAACGCCAGCAAAACCGCCGCGCGATCATAAATGCGTTGCAAGAGCGCTTCGCCGTCACCGGCTTCCCCGAGCAGTTGGGCTGGAGCTTTGGTGAAAGTTAACGTTGCATGCGAACGGGTTGGGTCGAAGGTCTTAATTTCTTTGGCCTCGACCCCCGCCCCGGTAAGATCTACAATCACGAGAGACGTGCCGTCTTGATGCTTGGCAAGCACCAAAGCGTGGCTGGCACAGTCACCATCGGTCACCGGTACTTTCATGCCAGTCACGCTGGTGCCGTCAAAGATTGTTTTGAGATTGGATGCCCGCGGCTCGCCAGGGCCTTCAGAAGCGGCGATACAACCAATGACGCCGCCTTCGGCGAGCTTAGGCAGGATAGCCGTCTTTTGCGCGTCAGTGCCAGCAATCTTGATGGCTTCAGCGAAGAAATAAACCGTGGACGCCCAAGGCACAGGGGCCAAAGACCGGCCCATTTCTTCAGCCAGAACGCAAAGCTCAAGCTCTCCTAGCCCCAGACCACCGAATTCTTCTGGTATCGCGGCACCTAGCCAGCCCATCTCTGCAATGGCTTTCCATAAACCAGCGTCATGAGATTTTTGCTCGTCATTCAACACCGTGCGAACGACCGCCATGCTGGACTGTTCGGACAAAAACTTGCGTGCTTGTTCTTTGAGATATTTTTGATCGTCAGAAAAATCGAAATTCATGTGACGTGTGCCTCCCAAGGTCGCGGTAACGGCTTAGGCGCCGCCGCCTATTTGTTTGGCAGTAGCATAAGCAAGTTTACGTAAACGGAAAGCCGTCACCTTAGGGAAGATCGCGCATTTGTGCGCAGTAACTGCAGCCCTCTCAGGTGCGAAACCCTGTTGTTGGACGTGGCAGCGGCGAGCCAGCCGTAGAAGTTGGCTGTCGCAGGCCAGCGGACGCACCCGCTCCCGCAGCCAGTTTCTGCCGAGACGAGGCTTCGACCAGCATGGTTGGCTGTAGGGGTTTATCCAAGTCCCGCATGCCGCGCAAACGCGTCGCAATCAGGCGTGGATCGGCTTCGCCAGTCTTGCGTGCATTGGAGTTCGGGTCAGCAATCTCTGTCCCCGCCGCGCGTGGCAGTTTTGAAGGCTCTTGGTAAGTGAACTTGAAACGCATGGTCGTCGCCACCGCTTCGCCGAACACAATTGCTTCTGCATTATCCAATGCCGAAAGAAAGGAAATTGTTGAACCGCTGGAATCGGCGATGGCAGAGCGGATAATCTGTTGGTCGCGTTCATTGGCCAAACGCATCGCAAAAACGGTCGAACATTGCGACAGGATGGTTTGATCAAGCTCGCCGGGTCGCTGGGAAACCACCGCGATGGAACAGCCGTACTTCCGACCTTCCTTCGCAATCCGAGCAATCGCTCGTCGGGTTGGGATAAAGCCTGCATTAGGGTCTTGCGGAACGTAGCGGTGCGCTTCTTCGCAAACCAATAAGACGTGCAATTGGCCCTCGCTGGCATAGGCCACATCAAAGCAAAGGCGCGCCAGAACCGACACCACTGCATTTGTTACATCCGACGGCAGTCCAGACAAGTTAATGATCGAAACTGGCTGGCCCTCAGCAGGTAGACGGAATAAGCGAGCCAGAATTGGAGCAAAATTATCTTCTGCGCCCCCTCTGGCGAACATAAACCCATACCGCGGATCATTGACCAAGGCGTCTAGTCGAACACGCAAGGATTTCAAATGGTGGCGTTCATGGCGGGGGCTCAATAAACCAATGTTCTCATCGATGAGCTTGAACAGTTCCGAGATTCGGTAGGGCATTGGACTGTCGGCATTCAAGCCGCCAACATCTAATGCCTTACGCACAAGCCCAGCAGCAGTCGCACCCGCCTTGTCATTCTGGAAGTTGGTTTTGGCTTGAGCCAAAATCTCTCGCAGAATTTCGGCCTCTTCTGGTATTGTTTTGCCGCGGAAGATCACATCTTCTAACTCTTCAAACCGAAATAGCCAGAAGGGCAATTCGAGTGTCGTAGAGTCCAAGACTTGAGCAAGCGGCCCAAAGGCACCAGCGAATTCATTGTGCGGATCCAGAAGCAGCACTCGCAAATCAGGCTTCACACTCAAACATTGGCGCACCAACAGCGTCAGAGAGCATGACTTACCGACCCCAGTGGTTCCCACAACAGCGAAGTGACGGCTTAAAAGTTCATTCACGCTGATGGTTGCGGGAATCTCAGCATTTTGAGACAAGCGGCCCACTTCGACTGATTTGCGATCGCCGAGGTCATGCATGATTTCAAGATCTCGCGCACGAATCTTGTGGGCGACGGCGCCGACTTGAGGATAGCGCGACACGCCGCGCTGAAAACTCGTTCGTCCGTGGGCATCCTCCGCAATCTCGCCCATCAATTCAACTTGAATGCTGACCGCATTCTGGGCATCGACATCCCAGAGTGAATTATCCGTGCGCATTTCGTAAACAAGCGCAACAACCCGAACCTTGCCAACAGTGATTGAAATCAAGCGCCCAACAGCCCAAAAGTCTGAGGATGCTTCGGTTAAGTTATCAGCCTTGGTTGAAATGGTGGCGCGGACCCCATTACAAAAGGTCACCCGACCAATCATGCGTTCACTCGGCTGTTCCATGGCGCGACGTTCGAACGCTTTACGCTGGACCTCCGCGTCATCCTGACCGACGCTAGCTGCGGCTAGGCCACTTTGCACCTGTGCAATGAGTTCAGCAGCACTGGTAGGATTAAGTGAGCGTGTACTCACAGGAGACAGCATATGCGCCATCGACGGCGGGGTTGCTTGAGGATGCGGACCGGAAGGTGCCGGAGAAGGCGTTCCTGCAGAGAGTGGGGGGTCGTAATCGAGCGCCAAGATAACCTCATTTGTGCAATTCTTGCTGACACGAGAGATTTATAAGGTTCCAAAGTTAATTTGGGGTATTTTTGGACAAAATAGTTTTATCGGTTCAATACGAAACACGCTTAAGGTCGGCATCCTTTCAGGTAATTGAGGCCAAACAAAAAGTTTTGGACAAGGTGGGTCTTAGCGGGCTAATCCCTTTTTATGCGCACACAAGAACACATCCCCGTCCGTCTCCAAGATTATCGCCCCTATCCTTTTTCGATGTCCCACGTATCGCTGGTGTTTGACCTCCACCCTACGCGAACAATTGTGACATCGCGCCTGATCATTGATCGCAAACCTCATGAATGGGCCAAAGGCGAAGCGCTAAGTTTGGATGGTGTCGGACTAGAACTCTTGTCGGTGGAAATCAATGGACAGCCAGTATCGGCGCAGGATTATCAACTCGATGAAAATGGCTTGACGCTCAAGATTGTCCCAGATTCCTTCAAGCTGGAAACAAAGGTTGCTATCAACCCAGCGGCCAATACCGCCTTGTCAGGACTTTATATGTCGGCCGGGCGCTTCTGCACGCAATGCGAAGCTGAAGGCTTCCGCCACATCACTTTTTGGCCCGATCGCCCCGATGTCATGAGCCGCTTCCATGTGCGTGTTGAAGCAGCAGAGTCGGCGTTTCCAACACTTTTGTCCAACGGCAATCGCGTCGCCATTGGCCGCTATGATGACGGCAAGCATTGGGCCGCTTGGGACGATCCACATCCAAAGCCATCCTATTTGTTTGCCTTGGTTGCAGGTTGCTTTGATACGCTCGAAGATCAGTTTGTGACCCGCTCTGGCAAAACGGTTGAGCTTTGCATCTATGTCGATAAGGGCGCAGCCTCACGGGCAATCTATGCCATGGACGCTTTAAAGAGATCCATGAAATGGGACGAAGACGTTTTCGGGCGCGAATATGATTTGGACGTGTTCAATATTGTGGCCGTCTCGGACTTCAACTTTGGGGCGATGGAAAACAAGGGCCTTAATATCTTCAATTCCGCGCTTCTTTTGGCAGATGAGACCACCGCGACCGATGCTGATTACGAAGCCATCGAAGCGGTTGTGGCGCACGAATACTTCCATAATTGGTCAGGCAACCGTGTCACTTGCCGTGACTGGTTCCAATTGTCCCTCAAAGAAGGCTTCACCGTATTCCGGGATCAAGAATTTTCTGCCGATCAACGCTCGCGTGCCGTCAAGCGCATCAAAGATGTTAAGGCACTTCGAGCGCGGCAGTTTCCGGAGGATGCAGGGCCCCTCGCCCATCCGGTGCGCCCGAAAAGCTATGTAAAAATCGACAATTTCTACACGGCGACCATTTATGAAAAAGGGGCGGAGATCATTCGGGTCTTGCAGACGTTGGTGGGCCGAGATGCCTTTCTGGAGGGGGCAAACTTCTATTTTGCAGAAAACGACGGAACCGCTGCGACGATTGAAGACTGGTTGCACGCGATGCGGTCCGCAACTGGCAACCAGCTTCATGGGATCGAACGTTGGTATGATCAAGCGGGCACCCCCTGTTTGGAGGCGATGAGCGATTATGATGCGGCGAACCAAAAGCTAACAGTGCACTTTAAGCAATCTACACCGGACACCCCGGGGCAATCCTCGAAATCTTGGGTGCCTTTGCCGATCTCAATGGCATTCTTCGGTCCCGATGGTGAACCCTTGAAACTGCACTTGGCCGATACCGACGTGGCAGCCGATGATTGGTTAATCCCGATGGCCAGCACCTCTTTGGACCTTCATTTTGACGGAGTAGTCGATCGCCCAGTTGTTTCCTATATGCGGGGATTTTCAGCTCCTGTTCGATTGATAACCAACCACAACGTTGCCGATTTAGCACTCTTAGCCTCGTGTGACACCGACCCATTTGTTCGGTGGGAATCGACGCAGAGCATCGCCCGCAACACATTGCTTTCGGCGGCCAAGAGCCTTCAGGCGGGTCAGGAGCCCCAAGTGCCTGAGGACCTTGCCCGGGTATTCCAAGGCGCGCTGGCCGAGGCAACACGTGATCCGGCTTTTGCAGCCCTTCTATTGCGTTTGCCAGAAGTGAGTGAATTGATGCAGTTGCAGCCTCTCTGTGACCCTTCGAATCTCTTGTCTGCCCGGGCTTTTGTCAGGAGCCTTTTGGCAGAGCAACTTGACGCCGAGCTGAGTGCTTGTTTTGCAATCTATGATCCGGCGCAGGCCTTTTCGGCCAGTGCGCAAGCAGCAGGCCAACGTGCTTTGATGGCCGCTTGCCTCGACCTTTTGTGCGCAAGCGGAACCAATCGAGCTGCCATGCGCGCCGAGAACACCTTCTTTTCCGCGCGCAACATGACAGACATGATGAGTGCACTCGATGGTCTCTCGCAATTTGGCGGGCCGCGTTACCATACTGCTTTGGCCGCCTTCAAAGAGCGGTTTTCAGACAATGCATTGGTGATGGACAAGTGGTTCCGTGTGCAAGCGATGGCCCTGTGTGAGGACCCGCTCGCGACGTTTAAAAGATTGCGAGCAGACCCCGGCTTCACGTTGTTGAACCCCAATCGGGTGCGGGCACTTGGCGGAACTTTTGCGAGCGGAAATCCTACTGCGTTCCACCAGGCGGATGGGGCGGGATATCAGGCAATTGCAGACCTCATAGCCGATGTTGATGGCACCAATGGTGCCCTCGCCGCCCGCTTGGGGACCGTGTTTGAATCCTGTTCGCGCGTGAACGAGCCCCGACAGAGCTTGGCAAAGCAGACACTGCAAGCTTTGTTGGACCGCAATTCCCTATCCGCCAATACGCGTGAGATCTTGTCGAAAATCTATAACGGATTGATCTCCTAACCTTAAGTCCAATTGATCGTCGAGGCGTTCACCAATTTTATTGGCGGTTTTATTGGCGGCGAGCCACCTATCGTGCGCAGCGGCCTGTAAATTATGCGAAAGGTTCACAGGAACCTGAGCCCCCGCCCTAGACGTCACATTAAGAACTCCTTTACCCTTTCCTAAATTGAGAGTGAGATCTCTCTGATTCGGATAAGTAAATGGCCAAAGTGGCACCTAAAGACGACGAGATGAACGGCCAATGGCCGGTCGCCATCACGCTTGTCCTGTGCGCGCTTTTCGCTGCAGTTATCTTGCTTCTGGGCAAGCGCGACTATGATCGCTTTCACCGAGATGCCACCCATGAAGCTGCCGCTGAAGCACGTTTAATTACATCGCAAATCAATGGTGCTATTAGCGAGGCTCGGGCCAGTCTTTTGGCCGCAGGTGCCCTCGGCATGGCCAACGGTGCCACACTGGCAGCTACCGCACCGGGGCTACAGGCGGTTGCAAGCTTTGACAGCAAGGGTGTTTTAGTATCCCAAGGCTCTGCTTTGACAAATGATATTGGGGCCTTAGCCGCGGCTGCCCAATTGGCCCAGACCAATGGGTGGAGTGGGGCCGTTGCATTAGGTGGGGGTCGCTATTCGCCAGCCATTTCTGTGCGCACTGTCGATGGAGGCGCATTAGCGGCCTTCGTCACCTTCCAAGGTCTAGATGCACTTGGCCCTGGCAGGCGCGTTGGCGTTGGTGAGCCCGGTGGTAGCCTAATCTCTGTTCAGCCTGCTTTTAAAGCGGTTTCGACACAAGGGGCCCAAGCTGCCTTCGGTCTCAAATCACCACCAGCCGTCGGCTCTGCCTTGGGCTTCTATTCCAAAGATGTGGATGGTCAAAACATCGTTGTTGGAACGGCTGTGGCCGAAAACGGACTAACAGCCTATGTCTCGCGGGACCGTAGCCCTATCGAAGCAGCTTGGCTACGCAGTGCCATCATGTTCGGCTTGTTGTTTTTAGGGCCTATATTGGCAGCCGCCGGGATCTGGTTCTTGGTACAAGGACAGTCAGAGCGTTTTGCGACGGCGCGCATCCAAATGCGCGATGCAGAGCGACGCTTACGGGTTGCGATTGAAGGGGCCCGGTGCGGCGTCTGGGATTGGGACATAACCAACGACCGCGTCTATCTGACCCAACGTCTGGCTCAGAGCTTTGGTCTTTCAGGTGCCGGGCGATTTGACACCCAAGAAGTCGTGCAAGCTTTGAGCGTTGAAGATCAAGCGCGGATACGCGCTGCCCTAGCCTCAGCCGCCCAAATTGGCGTGATAGATATTGTGGTAAAAATCACCCGTGCCACCGGCGTAACTCACGTCCAACTGCGCGGTCGCGCTGCGGTCGATCGCCAGCGGCCAGACAGCATTCGGGCGATTGGCGTGTCGATAGACGTTTCAGAAGAACGTAACTCAGAAGCCCGAGTCGCCGCGGCCGAGCGCCGCCTTCGCGATGCGATCGATTCCATCTCGGGTCCATTTGCGCTCTGGTCCAAGGAGCGGCGCTTGATCCTGTGGAATGGCGGCTTCGCCAAGACCTTTGGCCTAGACGGAACAATCCTGCAGACCGGGGCGTCCTACACATCGGTCTCTGCTGCAGCTGCCAAGCGGGTAAAATCACAACGGCCAGATCGCTATGATGAGTTGGCCCAGGAGATAGAGCTCGATAATGGCGTTTGGATTCAGCTGGTTGAGCGGGAAACTTCCGACGGTGGGTTAGTTTCTATTGGTATTGATATCTCTCCGCTGAAAGAGACCGAAGAAAGTATCATGCGCTCTGAACGGCAGATGCGCTCGGTCGTGGTTGAGCTGGAGCGTTCTGAGCACAAAGCGTCTGAACTGGCTGAGAAGTATCGGACGGAGCGGCAACGCGCTGAAGAAGCTTCGAATGCCAAGAGTGGCTTCTTGGCCAATATGAGCCATGAGCTGCGCACGCCGCTTAACGCGATCAATGGCTTCTCAGAGATTATGGTCCAACAGCTCTATGGTCCCTTGGGTGACCGCCGTTACCTCACCTATGCGACCGACATCCTCAACAGCGGAAAGCACTTACTGGAGCTGATCAACGATGTGCTCGACATGGCAAAAGTGGAAGCCGGTAAGTTCAAGATCTATCCCAAGCCGATGGATTTGCAGGAAACGATCGAGCAAGCGATGCGGTTGGTACGCGGTCGGTCAGAAGAAAAAAGCATTGCCCTTGTTGGTGATCTTGCCGAGGCCGGCGATGTGACGGGCGACGCACGAGCGATTAAGCAGATTATGATCAACCTGTTATCCAATGCGATCAAGTTCACGCCGGCAAATGGTCGGGTTCTGGTCCAGGCAAAGAACAATCTGGATTCTGTGATCATTCGCGTGATCGACAATGGGATTGGCATCAAAGCCGAGGACCTGCCACGCTTGGCCCGACCGTTTGAGCAAGTTGAAAACGAACATGCGCGGTCCAATCAAGGCAGTGGCTTAGGCCTTTCCTTGTCGCGTTCATTTGCTGAGATGCATGGCGGCACTTTGACCATTGCTTCTGAAGTCGGGGTCGGGACCATGGTGATTGTGTCCCTCCCCCGCTTGGCCGTCGCGCAGCAAGAAGCTGCCTAGCGCGTCACAGAACGCGCCTTAAGCCACCCGACGAGAATGGCCAACCCAATAAGGTTCACGCAATTCACGCCGGAGAATTTTGCCTGAAGGGTTGCGTGGGAGTTCGGAGATGAAGTCCACGCTTTTCGGCACTTTATAGCCTGCGATCCGCGCCTTGGTCCAAGCGATGATATCGGAAGGTTCTGCCGTTTCGCCGGGCTTCAACACGATAATAGCCTTGACTGCCTCGCCCCATTTCTCGTCTGGCACACCGACAACAGCGACATCGGCAACGGCTGGATGGCCGAATACCGCGTTTTCGACTTCGGCCGGATACACATTTTCACCCCCGGTCACGATCATGTCCTTCACGCGGTCGTGGATATACAGATAGCCCTCTTCGTCAAAGTAGCCGGCATCTCCGGTATACAGCCAGCCATCCTTTACGGTCGCAGCGGTCGCGTCGGGTCGGTTGAAATAGCCCTTCATGATGGTGGTAGAGCGCATGGCAATCTCACCCACTTCGCCCACTACACATGCACTGCCATCCTCGCGACGGCATTCAATCTCAAACCCGGGCCAAGCAATGCCGCAAGAGCGCAGCTTGCCGCGCGCCGGATCATGCGCCTCTGGCGGCAGATAGGTGCCAGCGCCCAAGCTTTCCGTCATGCCGTACAATTGGGTGAAGGAGCAGCCAAACGTTGCTTGAGCCTGCAACAATAAATCCTCCGCAATCGGGGAAGCACCGTAATACATCCGCTTGAGGGCCGAGAAGTCAGTTGGTATCTTGGCATTGACCTGGATCAAAATATTAATCACCGCAGGGACGACAAAGGCGTGGGCGATCTTTTCAACCACGATCAAACGCAAGATTTCAACCGGGTCGACTTGCTCCAACACGACAGCCTTCGCCCCTTGGGCAATGCACAAGATTGCGCTGTTGATGCCGGCGACGTGGAACATCGGCATGGCAATTAGAACAGCTTCACCCGCCTCGTACTTCGCCCATTCCGCGCCGATGCCAAGCTCAAAGAAGGACATATAATTTTGGTTGGTGATCTGCACGCCTTTGGGCAAGCCTGTGGTGCCAGAAGTATAAAGTTGAATGACATCATCATCTGGCAGGCATGGCAGGCGTGGATCTTCCGACGAGGCAGCTTCATGCCAATCCTGATAGCTGGTCCAGCTTGCGTGGCCACCATCAAGGGCCAAGGTCATCGGCTTGTTGGTGGCATCCTCTAAGGCTGCTGCGGCAATTTCGTAAAAATGGCTGCCGACTAGGAAGACTTTGGCCTGACTATCGTCAAGCACGTAAGCAACTTCCGGCGGAGCCAAGCGCGCATTGACGCCGACTAGGGTCGCGCGAGCCTTTACGCAACCAAAGAACATGGCGAGGTAATGATCTGAGTTTGCGCCATAAACAGCAACCCGATCATCTGGCTTTACGCCCAGATTGATCAGTGCCTGTGCGATTTGGTTGGCGATTGTGTCCAAGCGGGCAAACGTCGTCGTGCGATCCTTAAACGAGATGGCAATGCCGTCTGGGCATGCTGCAGCCTGCACGCGGGTAATGTCCGCAACCGATTTTGTGGCCTCAAAGTCAAACATATTTCCCCCTCACACGGTTTGAAACCGCGCTTTTTATGGATGTTGCCTTGATGTAACGCGCCTGACTGCATTTGTCGCGTCGCATTTTGGTGAAGGACTGGTCGAATACATTTGGCTCGTTAAAAGGAACCCATCTGATTTGCGAGTCGCTTGTCGAAGGATGTTCTCATGGCCGATGCCGATAGTTTGATTTTACACCATTTCAATGCCTCGCCATTTTCTGAGAAGGTTCGTTTGGTTATGGGCCTCAAGGGATTGAACTGGGTCTCGGTGAAAATCCCGTCCATTATGCCAAAGCCGGATTTGACGCCACTGACCGGAGGCTATCGTCGTACACCTGTGTTACAGATTGGGGCCGACATTTATTGCGACACCCAATTGATCCTGCGCGAGATTGAACGCCGTCATCCAAGCCCTTCGCTTTATCCCAATGGCGAAGCAGGGCTTGCTTCGATGATTGCCATGTGGGCCGATCGGGCCTTCTTTCAGGCAACTGTGCCGATCATTTTTGGTGCGGAGGGTTTCAATGTACCCGAAGCATTTAAGCGCGACCGCGAACAATTGTCGGGTAGACCCTTTGATACGGAGCAAATGCGCGCGGCTTCTCCCATGATGCGCGACCAATGGCGCGGCCATGTGGCTTGGGTGGAAGAAGCCCTAGAGGCATCAAAGGGCAGCTGGCTTTTTGGCGACAAACCGGGCCTTGGCGATATCTCCGCCTATATGAATTTTTGGTTCCTTCGCAACGCTTACCGCCCGGGCTACGACAGCTTAATGGCCCCATTTGAAACCGCGCGCGATTGGGTCGAGCGGGTCGACGATATTGGTCATGGCACAATCGAGACCATGACGTCACAAGAAGCGGTTGCGCTGGCCGGTCAAAGCACGCCGATTGCACGCACAGGTGTTGATGAGCAGGAACCACAAGGCCTGCGCGAAGGTAATTTCGTCTCTGTTTCGCCAGACGATTACGGGCGTGACCCCGTAACAGGCAAGTTGGTGTTTTCCGATGCCAGCGAGATTGCTTTGGAGCGCGAAGTGCCGGGCCTCGGAACTTTGGTGGTTCACTTCCCACGCGTTGGCTATACCGCCCGCCGCAGCTAAAACTTCCTAAGCCAGTATCAATCGAACAAGGCGTCGATATCGTCTTGCGCACCGCCTGCTGCACCGCCATGCACCATGCCGTCAAGCATCATGATCGACGACTGCAGCGCCATGGTGGTCTCGGCAATGAAGTCATCCAACGGCGCGCCTTGCTCGATCAACCCTTCGGCCTGAGCGATCGATTGCTGGAGCAACTCGCACGTCTCATGGCTTAAGGCATCAAACGGAGCTTTGATGGCGGGGTCTGCATTTTGATAGGCCAGAATCGCCAAATCCTTGGCCTGGAAGCCAGAGCGCGCAAAATGCTGTTCATAGCTCAAAGGCTCCCAATTGCGGAGTTCTTCAATCATATCCGGCATGTCGCTCAACAGACCAAACAACATAACGGCCTCGTTAAAGACATTCAAATAGTCAGTCGCGAGGCCTGTCGCAGGCATGATATTGGCTTCGATGAGGACGTCAGGGTCCCACCAAGCAAGCTCTATCATTGTATCATTACCATCATGCACATCAAACATGCGCCTACTTTAACTCTACATTTGTCAATATTTTCTTTTCAAGCAATCAGTATCTGATTTGCCCGAGTTGAAATGCTTCATAAACCTCTGGCGTGAGCGGTTCGTACAAGCGTGTTGCAGGATTCATCCAAACCATAGGGTCGTCAATCTGCGCTGGGTCGAAGCCGGCCTTGACCAAATCCACCTTGCGATATTTGAAGGTGCCAGTAACCTCCATTTCCGTTTGGAAGCGTAAAAACAACGGAATGGCATAGCTGGGCAGTTCAGTCCGCACGTGGGCCGACAGGGCTGCCAAATCTATCGGCTTAGGAGAGACAATCACGGCCATACCAGCTCGGCCATCCGCGTGGGGAACATCCACGCCATAAACATTGGCTTGCTCTATACCTGGATAGATACACAAGGCCTCGCCCACTTCGTTGGTCGATACATTTTCAGACTTCCAGCGATAGGTGTCGCCAATCCGGTCCACGAAGTAAAAATAGCCGAGCTTGTCTTGCTTTAGCAGGTCGCCGGTGCGGAACCACAAATCGCCCTTTTCGAAGACATCACGCAAAAGCTTCTTTTCAGAGGCAACCTTGTCGTTCGCATAGCCATCAAAGCGAGCCCGCACATTGGTTGTGTCGATCTTGCCAATGGCCTCACCCACCTCATCAAAGGCGCACTTCTCGCACAGGCCCTCTTCGTTTCGGACAGGCTTTTCTTCTTCAATATCAAAGCGAACCAGCTCTACATTAAACCGTTTCTTCAGATAATTTGGAATGCGGCCAACTGCGCCCAGCTTACCTTCCACATTGATGAAACTGACATTGCCTTCGGTAGAGCCATAGAACTCACAGATGAGCGGGATTTTAAAACGCTCTTCGGCACGCGCCCAGACGTCGGGCCGCAAGCCATTCCCGAAACAGGACTTAAGCTTGTGCGCCTGCTCTTTTGGATGCGGCGGTATGCTGACCAGATAGCGGAACAATTCGCCAATATAGGCAAAGACCGTGCATTCCTGATCGACAATATCGTCCCAGAATTGGGTGGCAGAAAACTTACGGCGCAACACCAAAGTTGCACCCGTATTCAAGACAAGACCAACGCCACAGATTCCGCCTGTGCCGTGATAGAGCGGTAGTGGGCAATACACACGGTCGCCCGGCCCGGTTTTGGTTGCTGCAATGAAGGAGCGGCTCATGCCTTGTGTGCGTAAATGCGACAGAGTGGCAGCTTTGGGATTACCTGTCGTGCCCGACGTATAGACATAAAGGCAGGGGTCTTTTGCAGTCAGCATTTCACGATAAGCCCGCGATGGCCGCTTATTGCTCTGCGCGTTTAACGAGCGATCCAAATCATTGGAATTAGGGAATAAACCACCAGCAGCCCAAACTGAAACGCCATCTAGCTGACCATCGATTGTGGCCCACAAATCGGCCTGTTCAACACCAACAATGGCAGCCTTGGACTTGGCAATGGTGACGCAGTGGAGAAGCGAGGGACCTTGCAGATTGTGATTGATCAAGGCCACGATCACGCCAACCTTGGTCAGGCCGTACCAAGCCGCCAAATAATCAGGTCGGTTTTGCATGAAGAGCGACACCACGTCGCCGGCTTTCAAACCAATCGAGACCGCCCAATGCGCATAAAGATTCGCCCGCCCATCAAATTGCCCATAGGTCCAAGTCTTGCCCTCAAACACAATAGCGGGCTTGGAATTAAATTGGTCGCAAATCGCCTCCCAATTGTCCGGCAGCAAGACTTGGCTGTCTGGGCTTAAGTCCTTCATCCAATTATTGGTGCGACTTAAAGCCGAAAAAAATGTAACCTCGCGCTTGATGCTCTCGAATAGGCCCATGGGGTGCGTTTCCTCTTTTCTCCCTTATGGACTGACTTGAACTCGCTTCAAGCGGCTAAGCTGACAAGAGAAGCGGTTTTCGCGATAAGTTGAACGCACTGATGCACAAGTGCATCAGGCTGTGCATTATGGGCGAACGGGCCAGTCTCTTTTGTGATAGGCACTATCCCAAAACAACCACTCATGTTGGGCACAGCGCAGGAAAGCTGCCTCCATACGAGCGCGCTCTGCAGACCCCGCTGCCTCTGACGCTGCATTAACGATGGCCTTCATGCGTTCGGTTGCTGCCGCAAAACCTTCATCCGCATAGGTATCTATCCACGCCTGATAAAAATTATTCGGCGCGCCTTGTTTGGCGATGGCGGTGCCAACGTCTTGATACAGCCAGAAGCAAGGCAGAACGGCCGCAGCAAGCACCGCGAAACTATCGGTCACTGCTGTTGCCAGCATGAAGTTCACATAGGCCTCGCAAGCCGGTGTCGTAGCTGCGGTTTCAGCGACGCGGGGCTCTATGCCAAATTGCTCAAGATAGCCGGCATGTAGCGCACGCTCGACGATAATCGCAACTTCGGCTGCTTTGGAGAATTCCAAGATTTCATCCGCCGCTGGCGCTTTTGCGGCGCCCAGAGCCAGAACCCGCGCATAGCCCTGAAGATAAAGGCTGTCTTGGATCATATATCGGGTGAAGGCTTCGCGGGATAAGGTCCCTGCCGCCAGTTCTGTGTTGAAGGGATGGGCGTGAACAGCTTCGCGCAAATTGGCGGCAGCAGTCCAGACGTCGTCGGTAAATGCCATGACCTAAAACTCCCTACGCAGGCTGAAGGTGACTTTGCGCCCGCGATTGATAGTGAACGTGTCAAAAGGGCCGCCGGGGCCAAGGCCGGCCAAAAGACCCGTCATGCCTTGGCCAAAGGCAGAAATGGCCCACCGCTCATCAGCAAGGTTTTGCGCTTGAAGGGTCGCGGTCCAGTCGCCGTGCTCGGCGCTGATGGTCAGATCGGTCCACCAACGCGCCGGGGAATAGAGCACATTGTCGATCTCATAAAAGGTCATACCCGCATAATTGGCGTCAATGAGCCCGGTTAGCTTAATTGGACCAAATGTTCGCTCATATTGCGCAGATATCTTGCCTGTGTCCTTTGGCGCATTAGGGATGGCCTTGCCGCTATAGTCACGCGTAGCAGGTGAGCCTAAAAGTGGATCAGTGGCGATGAAACGATCGATCTTGGTATCGGCCAGGGCATAGCTGCCTGAAAGATTGAGGCCCTTTATAGGTCGCAGAATGATGCTGGCCTCTAGGCCCCTCACTGTCACCTCATCCACGTTCAAGGTAACAGACTGATTGTCGATGAAGGTGTAGTTTTGATAGTCCTCCACCTTGTTTGAGAAGACATTCAGCTCCAGCCGACCAGAAACGATGGGCAGGCGCTGTTTCCAGCCTAACTCCAAAGAGGCCGTAATCTCTGGCAGATAGGTGGCTCTCCAGATGGAGCTGGCAGCTGGGGTCGGGTTAAAGCCACCGGGGCGATAGGCCTCGCCATAAGTAAGGAAGATATTGGTATCAAAGTCCAAATATTGAGCTGTCACGCGTGGCTGAAAACGCTCAAACGTGCCCTCGCGACGGGAGATCACAGGCCCGCTGACTTGGCTCAGGATCGTTTGGGACCGCTCATCACGATCAAGTCGGCCTTGTGCTTCGAGCTTGAATTCAGGTGTTACCTTATAGCCAAGCCCGCCAAACACCGAAGTCTGGTTAGAGCGGGTTAGATAAATTGGGGCCGGACCGCCGAACAGGAGGGGGCCAAAATCATCGGTGCGGTCTTTATCGGTATCCTGAAGAAACACGCCCCATTGCTGCGTCAGGGCCTGACTATCGCTAGATACCCAGCGCACTTCTGCCGTGGTGGCGCGCAGATCAATGGGCTGGCGAATGGGTTGAATGCCATTTGGAAAAGCTGGAAAGCCAAAGAAAGTCAGAGGCCCCGAGCGATAGTCCAACTCCTCGTCCCAACGTTTTGCGTAGGAATCCCGCGCGACATAGCCAGACAACGTGCCGCCTGCGAGTGGGCGTGAGGCCTTCGCTACCCCATGCCCCCACCGTCGTTTGGATTGGCCTGGATAATCGCCGATTGGATTGATCAGAACTTTGCCAGACAGTCGCCCTGCATTATTGCCCGTCACATTGTTCGAGCTCGCCCAGGCGGCCCCGCCCTTATCTTCCAAATATTGAACCTTGAAGTCGAAGTTCCAGCCTAAAGCGGGTCCCGTTAAACGCAAACGGCCACTGCGGGTTTCGACAGCATCAACCAAGCGATTAAGCGTCGTGTTCTTGATCCAGCCATCGGCGGACGACCAAAGGCCAGCTGCCCGCCAGTTCCAGCCCGACCCAAGCGCCAAAGTGTGGGCACCCTCAAACTCACCTAACCCGCCATTGCCGATGTTTGCATTGACGTAAGAGCCGTTGCCCATAGTCCAAATGCCGATCACCCCGCCTGAGGCGTTCTTGCCAAACAACGCCCCTTGAGGACCTTTCAGAACTTCGATCGCGCGAACATCGTAGAGGCGTGGCGTGAACAGCTCGGTATCGGCCAAGGACACACCGTCGAGCACCATGGTGACGGAGGCCTGCTGTAGTCGATCAGTAGTTGCTCCCCGGATGGAGAGGATATTAGTGCCGGGGTCTTGGTCATTGACCATCCAGACGCCGGGAACTGCGGTGGCG
This sequence comes from Pseudomonadota bacterium, assembly GCA_041160865.1. Classification (GTDB taxonomy): domain Bacteria; phylum Pseudomonadota; class Alphaproteobacteria; order Caulobacterales; family Aquidulcibacteraceae; genus Aquidulcibacter. Next base: position 26,309 of record JBEAVQ010000011.1, read on the forward strand.
ACATCGTCGATACTTGCAATCCCCTCACCTGTTATGGTTACCGCAGTGGCCGCTGTGTCGAAACTAGATTCTCTGCGCCCACGCACGGTGATCACCTCAGTAATCGGCGGCAAAGCAGCAACTTGTCCCTGTTGATCTGAAACGACAGGTTGCGCCGCTTGCGCCACAGCGAGAATAACGAGTGATAAAGTCATATTGCCCCCTCCCTTCGCCGGCATGATCCGGAGCAGGTTCTACGGGTCGCCACGCGACAATCCTCAAGGATCGTTTTTGGCCTCTCAGCCCCTCATCGTGGGGCTCCCCGGTGTGGGGGCGGCCTAGACCCGCCCTGCAAAAGCGTCAAGTTAAAGACGCAGATAATGCGGCTAGATCAGGCCCGCCAAAGGGCTAGATGGATCGGCATAGCGCTTGCGCCCCATGCGGCCTGCCAAATAGGCGTCGCGACCGGCTTGGACGGCATGCTTCATGGCGCGCGCCATGCGAATGGGGTCTTTGGCCTCGGCAATGGCGGTATTCATCAAAACCCCATCACAGCCAAGTTCCATCGCAATGGCAGCTTCTGAAGCCGTGCCAACGCCTGCGTCGACCAACACTGGCACGCGGGCAGCTTCGACGATCAAGCGAATATTGACAGGGTTCTGGATGCCAAGGCCAGATCCAATCGGCGCGCCTAACGGCATGATGGCACACGCGCCTGCATCTTCTAAGCGACGCGCAAAGACGGGGTCATCGGTGCAATAGACCATGACGTCGAAACCTTCTTTCACCAAGACTTTGGTGGCTTCGAGTGTTTCAATCATATCTGGATAGAGCGTCTTCTGATCTGACAGCACTTCCAGCTTCACCAAGCTCCAGCCACCTGCTTCACGGGCAAGCCGCAGCGTGCGCAGCGCATCTTCGGCGGTGAAACAGCCCGCCGTGTTGGGCAGAAAAGTATAGCGGTTTGGATCGACAAAGTCCGTCAGTCGCGGCTGGCTGGGGTCAGACAAATTAACCCGGCGCACGGCAACGGTGACGATTTCTACGCCAGCTGCCTCTGCCGCCGCAGCATTTTGCGCATAGTCGCGGTACTTACCTGTGCCAATGATCAAGCGCGACGAGAAAGTGCGCCCAGCAACGGTCCAGCTATCATCTTGGTTGAGGTCATTTGTTGCTTCGGTCAAACCCTCATCCCCCGCCTACAAATTGCACAAATTCTAACTGGTCACCGTCAGCCAGAATGGTTTGATCCCATTGCGACTTCAGGACGATCACCCGGTTGCGCTCAATCGCCACCCCGCGTGGATCAGCGACAAGTCGGCCAACCAAAGCCGTCAAACTTGTCCCCGCTTCAACCTGATGCTCTTCACCGTTTAGACAAATAATCATCGCATCCTCATTCTCGGCAGATATGGGCGGGCTTGGTTGGTTTGATCAAGGCGGTTGTGCAGGAAAGCAGTCATAAGGTGCAACCAATTCAGCAAGTCCACCTTCCCCTTTGGGCAAAGCAAGGTTACACCTAGTCCATGGAAAAAGCGATTTTTGTGCTCAATGGGCCAAACCTCAACTTGTTGGGCACGCGCGAACCTGAGATTTACGGGACCGATACGCTGGCGGATGTAGAGGCCGCCTGCTCAGTGCTGGCCGGAACCTTGGGGCTAAGGCTTGTCTTCCGTCAGTCCAATAGCGAAGGCAAATTGCTGGATTGGCTGCAAGAAGCGCGCGAACATGCTGACGGCGTTCTGCTCAATGCTGGCGCGCTGACCCACACTTCGCTTGCAATTTATGATGCGATCAAGGCCATGAGCATTCCTGTCATCGAGATCCATCTGTCGAATCCTTTACGTCGCGAATCGTTTCGCCATCATTCTTATGTCGGTATGGCAGCCACCGGCACGATCGCGGGATTCGGTCTGCACTCTTACGTGTTGGGCGTAGAAGCCCTCGCCGAGAAATTATCGGTCAAAAGCTGACCCTTTTGCCCCAACAAACCAAGGCCCAATGCTGGCCTACAGGAGAGACGAATGAGCCAATCAGGATTCGACACAAAATTGGTCAAGGATCTTGCGCGTATCTTGCGCGACACGGACCTGAGCGAGATTGAAGTAGAAAACGAAGGGGTTCGCGTGCGTGTTGCGCGTCAAGCCAATATCGCGCCTCAATTGGTTCAGGCTCAAGTGCCAATGACCCAAGCCCCGGTTTCGGTGGCACCAGCCGCCGTAAGTTCAGCACCAGCAGCCGCTGCTGCAGCGCCTGCAGTTGATCCCGCCAAGCACCCCGGTGCGGTTCCCTCGCCTATGGTCGGCACAGTCTATACCCAGCCGGAGCCGGGCGCTTCGGCATTTATCAAGGTCGGCGACACGGTGAAGGAGGGTCAACAGCTGTTCATCATCGAAGCAATGAAAACCATGAACCCTGTGCCTTCGCCACGTTCTGGAACCGTCACGGCAATCCTCATTCATGATGCACAACCAGTTGAGTATGGCGAAGCGCTCTGCGTGATCGAATAATCAGGAGACACACAGGTGTTTGATAAAGTTCTGATCGCCAACCGCGGCGAGATTGCCCTGCGGATTCACCGCGCCTGTAAAGAGATGGGAATCACCACCGTAGCGGTCCATTCAACGGCGGATGCGGACGCGATGCATGTGCGCTTGGCCGATGAAAGCGTCTGTTTGGGCCCACCCGCCGCAGCGAAATCCTACTTGAATATCCCGGCCCTGATCGCCGCATGCGAAATTACAGGCGCTCAAGCTATCCATCCAGGCTATGGCTTTTTGTCGGAAAATGCCCGCTTTGCTGAGATTATTGACGCGCACGGCCTCGTCTTTATTGGTCCACGCGCAGAACATATTCGCATGATGGGCGATAAGATTGCAGCCAAAGCTGCGGTGAAGGCTGCCGGTATCCCTGTGGTGCCAGGCTCTGACGGTGGCATTACTGATGACGAGACCGCTTTGGCTGTTGCCGAAGAAATTGGCTATCCCGTTCTGGTCAAGGCCTCTGCCGGTGGTGGCGGTCGCGGGATGAAAGTCGCCCATTCCAAGGATGAGTTGTCGGTCGCTTTATCCATGGCCCGCACGGAAGCCAAAAACGCGTTCGGCGATGACACGGTTTATCTCGAAAAATACCTAGGCAAGCCGCGCCACATCGAAATCCAAGTGATCGCCGATGAGTTTGGCAATGTGGTTCATTTAGGCGAACGCGATTGCTCGCTGCAACGCCGTCACCAAAAAGTCTGGGAAGAAGCCCCCTCGCCTGCCCTAAATGCTGAGGAACGCGCCGAAATTGGCGACATCGTGGTCAAGGCCATCAAGTCGCTGGGCTATCTGGGCGTCGGCACCATCGAGTTCCTATATGAAGAAGGCCGCTTCTATTTCATCGAAATGAACACCCGCCTTCAAGTCGAACATCCCGTCACCGAGATGATCACAGGCGTGGATTTGGTGCGCGAACAAATTCGGATCGCAGCCGGCATGCCACTCTCCTTCACCCAAGAAGAAGTGGTATTTGAAGGCGTGGCGATTGAATGCAGGGTCAATGCTGAAGACCCCGTCACCTTCGCACCCTCGCCTGGCACCATCACGGACTTCCATGCGCCGGGTGGCTTGGGTGTGCGCTTGGATTCCGCTATTTATACTGGCTATAAAATCCCGCCTTATTACGACAGCTTGATTGGTAAATTGATCGTACATGGGCGCAACCGCAATGAATGCTTGATGCGTTTGCGGCGTTCGCTGTCTGAAATGGTGGTTGGTGGCGTGAAGACCACGATCCCGCTGTTCCTGCGTTTGGTGCAGGAGCGCGACATTATTGATGGCGATTACAACATCCATTGGCTCGAAAAGTGGTTGGCCGAACAGGCCGAACAAGCTGAGGAACCGCTTGCATGAGCAAGGGCTTTGGCCCGGACGAGCTTTTGGCATGCTATGCGCGCGGTACTTTCCCGATGGCAGACGGGCGGGATGATCCCCGCCTGTTTCTGGTTGATCCAGACCAACGCGGCATCCTGCCGCTCGATCAAGTCCATATCCCAAGACGCCTCAAGCGTACGGTTCGCACCACCCCCTTTGTCGTGACGATCAACCAAGCCTTTCGCGAAGTGGTGGAATTGTGCGCAGCACCGACGGGTGAGCGGACGGAGACTTGGATCAATCAGCCGATCTTAGAGCTCTATGACGGGCTGCACCGCCGTGGTCACGCCTTTAGCGTTGAAACCTGGCACGAAGGCAATTTGGTCGGTGGGCTCTATGGGGTTCACCTTGGCGCGGCCTTTTTTGGCGAAAGTATGTTTTCGCGCGCCCGGGATGCCAGCAAGGTCGCCCTCGTCCATCTGGTTGCGCATTTGATTGCAGGCAGATTTCGCCTGTTAGACACCCAGTTTCTAACCGATCATTTGACGCAGTTTGGCACAATTGAGGTCAATCGTAAGACCTATCACGCGCTTTTGGCCGAAGCGATTACGTGCCCTTCAACTTTCCCTGTGCCGGAGTTGTTGGTGCCAGAGCGGCAGGAGCAGGACCTGTCCGAGGCTCAAACTCACCTGAATCGGCCTCAGGAGCAACAGGAACCGATGCCGCTGCATCTGGATTCGCCGCGCCAGCTTTGTCTTCGGAGCGCTGGCGCGCTTTGTTTGGAGACGATTGAGCAACACTTGGTGGCGGAACAGCCCCCTCACAACTGACCAACCACATATCGTAAGTTGGATGATCGATCGGGGTCACCGCAGGGCTAGACGCGATGATCCAGCCTTTACGCAACACGAGCTCTTTATTGGCCTCGCGCATGTCGCGACGGTTTCGTTGAGGCAAAACCGCCAATTGATTGTTATTTTGCCGGCCCATATCCAAGACTTCGACATAGGCCCAAGATTCGATGGGATCCTCAGGATTGGACGCATAACAAGCTAACAGCTTGAGACGCAAAGACCCATAGGTCACCTGACTGCCAACAGGAACCCGCACACGGACATTGCTCCCTTTTTCACGGTCCAAGGCCCCGATCAACACACCCGTGCCTCGGATTTCGCGCACAGGCTTCGGCCCAGTCTCGAGAGCTTCTGGAGGAAATAAAAGTTCAAGTGGGACAAGGGGAATATTTGGTCCAACTAAACGGGGCATGACTAGGCCGCTGGCTGCCAAGGCTTGTTGGTCGGCCTCTGCTTGGCTCAAGGCTTCACGGCGGATGCGCGCGCGCATCTCCTCCTCGGGGGTCATCCACGTGCCGGTGCCGTTCTGACGGAAAGCTGGCGCAACATCGCCCGCTTCAGGTTCCACAATTGGTCCAAGCTCGGGATCAATCCCGCCACTTGTTGCTGCAGGTGTCGTCGCCTTCGTAGCCTTAGCTGGATCACTGGATGCGCCGCCAATTGAAGGCGGGCGCGGCGCAGTTGAATTGGCTTCCGGATTTGCCGTCTGCGCAATCACACCACCGCTGCCAAGCGCGATGAAGGCCGAGCCTAACGCCAGCCAACTCAATTTCTTTAAGTCGAACATGGTTATGCCATCGGCCCGTTTCATTACTCGGGCGACCAAGACTCATAGTCGCTGGAAGATTTCGCGCGTTCTCCTGCCCCGGCCAAGCTGCCTTTTGGTCGATAGGCAAAAACAGTCCCAGTCAGATTAGGCAAATGCGGCTTTTCCCAAGATTTCAACAGGAATGGCTCAATCGTTGGTGGCTGCTCAAACGTGTGGTGCAGCCAGCCATGCCAATCGACCGGCACACGTGACGGCTCAGCATAGCCCTTGTAGAGCACATAGCGACGCTTGCGCCCTTCGAGGGTGGCCTTGCGCTCTTCAAAATAGCGATTGCCTTGGTCATCTTCGCCCACCAAGGTTGCACGCTTTGCGATATCAAATAGCGCACCAATTGTTGCACCATTCCACCACGTAAAGATTTTTGTGAGCACGAGATTGTTCCTCTTCAGTCTGCAGTATGCCCCGCACCGCTGCTGGCTTCAAGTCGGTGCGGCATGCCTAAACAGGTCGAAACACTTTTTACCGGCGGCCACACTTATTCTTTAGCATAAGGCAGGGCTAATGATGCAGTTTTTTCCCAATCAGGACTAGGCGACTGCCGACTTCAGGCAGATGATCAGCGAAGTGATTCGCGATGGGGCCGCCGTGAACTTTGATTCTGCCTTTTTTGGTCATGAGCCTTTAGTCGCGCAGCCTGATATGCTGCGTGAGATCGGCGCTGACTCCGGCCCGTTCTATGCCCCTGCTAGCTGGAGTTTGGACAATGTGCTGGCCTTCGGCGAAGCAGCAGACCTCCCGGATAAAACCTCCATTTCCGATGCCATCCTTGATTTAGCTGGCCGCATTGGCAGCTTGGCTTGGACTGCAGGAATTTTGGCTGACGCGGAAGCGCGCGACCATTTTGAAGCCGTACTGGCCAATAGCCTGTTGAACCGCCAAGTCATGCTCGACGCAGGCTACCTGGGCGCTTTGGGCCCAAAAGGAGCGGCGGCGCGCGGCTTTGTCTTGAACCTGAAAGATCGGTCGACAGAGATTGAAACGGGCCTGCCAGCAATTTGGCTGGATGAAGACTTCCAAAGTCGAATTGTGCCTTGGGCACAGGCAGAGACGGTCGTGCATCAGCGCCGCCAAAGTCAGTTTGACTCGTCTGCCTTGTCGATGGGACGTATCCAACTGCGCGACGCCATGGCGCGCGTAAGCGAAGCCGTGGGCCGAGCCGAAGGCGTAGGCCATGACGACCCACGGGACAATCCCGTTCTAGCCCAAGCTGTGGCGGCAGCATTCCGCATTGGGGCCCCAGCTGGGGCGATTCTAGAAGCGATTGAGGATGCTAAACAGGGCATTTTTGACGCCACAGCCCATGGCGGCCTTCTCGATGCACCTTTGCTGGAACCAACAACCTTTCTGCTTCCTGCCGCACAAGCCCTAGATGGTGACTTGCTTTTGCGGGCTGCTCGCACCGGCTGTGGTTTTGCATTTGACGATGCGGCTTTTGCAGCTCTTGGCCCGGCCGCCGTCGTCTCGTTGTCTGCCTTTTATGAAGACACAGACTTCAGTCAGCTTGAACGGGTCGCTGCAACTTGGCGGATTGCCCTTGATTGCCTCGGCTCTGCAACGGCGTTTCCGACCAAATCAGCGGCCCAGAACTGGGCCAAACAGCGCGCAGCGGTTATCCGGTACTGCGACGGTGCAGGCCTCTTGATGGCACTTGGGAAATCCTATGCCGCGCCTGACGATCAAGATGTAGTTCGCCGTGCGCTTGGTGCAATCGCCACCGGCGCTGCTAAGGCCAGCAGTATCTTGGCCAAAATTTCCGCTGATATGGGCAATGTGCCAAGCTTTGAGACGGCCTTAAAGCCGGCAGAGCATGGATTGGTACTGGTGGCGCTTGGGGCTGATGCCCCAGGTCTTGCCCCCATCTCAAGCCCGGCCATTGAGACGGCCCTATCCGGCGAAGAAACTGGATTTTTGGTGCGCCCTTGTGTGGTCCGCGGCCTGAAAGCACTGGGGCTCGATTACCGAGATGCCACCCGCCAATTGCTCGGCACCCGAACTTTAATTGGCGCGCCCGGAGTTTCATATGACGCGCTCGCCAGCCGCGGCGTCGATGAAGACGGCCTGGCCGCGATTGCGGAGGCCTTAATTAGCGCCCGCTCGCTGCGCCAAACCATCACCCCTTGGCTTTTAGGGCCAGAAGAAACCGCACACTGGTGCGGATGCAGCTTGGACAAGGTCTTGCAGCCGGGCTTTGATGTGCTGAAAGAACTAGGCTTTACCTCGCAAGATATTGCTGCCGCCCAGAAATGGGCCCTGGGCCAGCCTGACCTATGGGGGGTTTTGCCCAATCAAGATGTGTTTGCGCCAGCGACACGCGAAGATGTCGTCCGATTTGCTGCGGCGCAAGATGAAGCCATCCGCCAATATGTGACGCTAAGCCTGCCGGTCTCGCGCACCGAAAATGTGCGGGGAATGGCGACAGAGCTTGCCAAAGCCTTAGGTCAAGCAGGCTTTGCGGGCTTTAAGCTCAAATTGTCTGAGCCCGGCTTTGAAGCGCCCAACTTTGAGCTGAGCCGCTATGAAAATGTGGCAGAAGAAGTCAAAGTCGAACGCGTCGAAGTGGTAGTTGAGCGTGTTGTAGAGCGCTTGATCCCACAACCCGCCGCACGGCGCCGTCTGCCCGATCGGCGCAAAGGCTATATCCAAAAAGCATCGGTTGGAGGCCATAAGGTCTATCTGCACACTGGCGAATTTGATGATGGGGAGATCGGGGAAATCTTCATCGACATGCATAAGGAAGGTGCGGCCTTCCGGTCATTGATGAATAACTTCGCCATAGCGACCTCCATCGGTCTGCAATATGGCGTGCCGCTGGAGGAGTTTGTCGACGCCTTTGTCGGCACGCGCTTTGAACCTGCGGGCGATGTTGAGGGCAATGATTCCATTGTGCGTGCGACGTCCATCCTCGACTATTTGTTCCGCGAACTGGCCGTTTCTTATCTGGGCCGCGATGATTTGGCCGAATTGTCCGAAGATCGGTTTGACGAAGCGGTGACTGACGCTGGCGCACCTGAAGCTGCTGACCCCGTTCGCTTCATCTCCAAAGGTTTTTCGCGCGGTAGCTTCCCAGATAATCTGGTACGCCTACCCAGTGCTGCCGAACGAGCAAGCCGTGGGTCCAATCCACCCCAAGAGCGCACCATCCAAGCAACCCTGATTCAGCCCCAGACTGCTGCCCCCAGCGCCTGCTATGAAGGCGACCCCTGCCCCGACTGTGGCCACTTCACAGTGAAGGCGGACGCATTTGGCTACGCCTGTGATGCTTGCGGATGGGCCGGGCCTCGCCAAGCTGACGGCAGCGCCTAAAACCAGTTTCAAATCACGGCACCAATCCTGCAAGGAACTTTCTGAACTTGTGTTTAGACCGCTGGAGCGTCCGAAAATGAAACGTCTCGCCATTGCCATCCTCGTCGCAGCAGCTTGCGGCACCTCTGCTTTTGCGCAAAATGCGGGCCAAATTGCTGCGGTCCAAGCCGGTAAATCCTGCACAAAATGCAATCTGTTTCAAGCCGATTTGAGCTATTCGGACCTGTCACGAAAGACTTTTGCCGGTGCGCGCTTACGTCAATCCGACATGTCCTTAGCAACAGCTGATGGGACTAATTTCGCCCGTACCGATCTGTCAATCGCCAACCTTTACGGTGTGCGGGCAACTGGAGCCAATTTTGGTGGTGCCATTCTTGAGCGCGCCGTTTTGGTCGGCGGCTATTTTTCCAGCGCAAATTTTGCTGGCGCAAATCTGGCCAATGCCAATCTGTCAGGCGCAGAGCTAGCGGGCGCACGCGGCCTGACCCAAGCCCAATTGAGCAAGGCTTGCGGTGATGCAGAAACCACTTTGCCACGCGGCTTAACGGTGCCTGCCTGCAAGTAAGCGGCCTTCATTCAGCTGCCTCTGGGCAAATTGTTACAACCATTTAAGTGGAAGTTAAGCGCCAAAGCAGTATAAGGCATACATCATGTCAAAAGCTGTGCCCTTTCTGATTGCTTTCGCCTTCGCGCCCATTGCTCAGCCCGTGATGGCGTTCACTTGGGATCAACGCGGCAAGCCGTCCACGGTTACCTTCACAGGTCGCTTCTCTGGATTGTGCGCGGGTTGTGATATGTCCAATCGGCGGATGGACAATGCGCATATGTCATCGGGCAATTTCGCGGGGTCCAACTTCTCAGGTTCTGTTCTACGTAGCGCCGAAATGACCGCTAGCAATTTTGCCGGCACGCGCTTTGACCGTGGCGACCTTAGCAGTGCTGAAATGAATGGCTCAAATTTTCGCGGGGCCAGCTTTGTTGGCACAGGTCTCCGTTCCATCGAGGCCGCCGGCGCTAATTTCAGCGGCTCTGACTTCGCTGGATCGGACCTTTCCAATGCCGAGTTAATTGGTGCCAACCTAACTGGCGCAAAATTCGGAGGTTCGCGCGGCACCAATCCCGACTTCAGTGGTGCCAATATGACCGGGGCCATGGTCATGGGCGCAGTCTTCGTCAATGCGGACTTTACCGGAGCCATCATGACACGCGCCAATATTGAAGGCGCTGATTTATCCCGCGCAGATCTAACTGGTGTGATGCTGCGCGATGCACGTATCAGCCGCACGCGCTTGCAAGGCGCTGATTTTACAGGTGCAAATCTCTCAGGCGCTGATTTATCGACCGCCATAGGCCTGACCACCCGCCAGCTTGAAGATGCCTGCGGCGATGAAAACACGGCCCTACCCGCTGGCGTAATAATTCGCGCTTGTAAGACGCGCCGTCCGCGCTAGGAGTTTGTTGTAATTCAGGGGCACGGGATCGTGGAAATAAGCCAAGAAGATATGATCGCCATCGAACTTCGTACCGACAGAGAGGCGAAAGATCCCTTTCCCGCTTATGTTCTTTGGTTCTTCCTAGGCTGGCTCGGTGCGCATCGCTTTTTTATCGGCGAGACGAAAACGGGCCTCGCCATGTTGATTTTGTCCCTCAGCATGGTCGGCTTTCCGATCACCTTCGTCTGGTGGCTTACCGATGCCATACGCCTCGGTGGTCTCTTACAAGAAAAGCGCGACTTGGTGAGCGACCGAATTGCGCGCGAGACGTTGGAGTTGAAGGAATTATACTAGGGGTGGGGTGGATTTCCCTAAAAGCAGCGCATGTCACCTTTCATTCGGTGATTTCAATGAGCTTTTGCTGGGTGTCATAAAGAAAAAGGTTTGTCGTTGAAGCTGAGTACAAATCTGCTTCTAGATAAATTCTACCGAGGCTCCGGTCACTTCCCAAGAATCTGAGGCGGTCGAACGGGGCCTTTCCAATCGATTTTGAGACACAAGTGATTAGGCAATCAACAATCGAGAGTTCCTTCAGTCTCAATTTTTGGAAACATCGGTAGCCTCTGCAAGCCATATTATAGTGAGCAAACCTAATTCCATTGCTCTCGACAGGCTTAATCAACACAGTCATCGCATCCTGAGTGCCCCGAGCGTTGGATTGCACATTTAGAAATGGTGCGGTCCAAGAAACATAGGTCTTGTCTGGTCCTATTGCCAAAACTTGCTGTCCGCTCACAAACAAATCAGCAAACTTTGCTTCATCGGGCACGTATTGGGGGCGGTATGCCCAGTCTCGGCGTATCGTCGTTCGGTATTGCGGAGTCAAAGTCGCTGTTGTGAGCCGGTGGTCTAGCTCAACGGTCCGCTGTTCATAGATCGACCCGACAAAGCCGTTCTGGTCAAAGCTGTTGGCTACCGTTTCGAGTTCCACCTTCTGGTTTTGGTCGCCGCTTCCCTCTACAAATCGACAGTCGTTTATCTGTTCAATCTCGCGAACCTCAAACTTGGCACGAAGTCTCGGTAGGTTTTCAGTCGGATCAATTTTACTATTCACATCGTAGACTTCGATGAAGTCGAGTTGAGCCCCCTGACTGGCGTATCTAATTGCGAGGCAGCTACCTATTTGACGTAATGTGGCGGATTTATGCTTCTCAAACAGACGATTTATATGGCTTACAACACCCGTTTGTAGGTTCTTGGAAACAAGATGAAATGAGATGCTTTGGTGTGTCCTGTCCTCGAGATAGACGACGAGGCCAAATGGCTCTTCCGCTGAGCCAACAACAAATGTCAGAGCGCTGATTTTGGTCAGAGAATCTGGATTATCAATCTCGAGATGCCCGAGTTTTTGTCTTGAATTCAGCGAAAAATACGCCACTCCATCCTTGCCATTCAAGTCAGTGCATCTTTGGAATATAGTGCGAGAAGCAACATGAATATCAACAGACCGACCAGAGTTTTTGCAATTCGGAAGGGCGTATAAAACGGCACGATCGCCAAGCTCCTCAACAATAAGCTCGGTTGGCTCTTTGGCTGCGCTAGCAAGTGGGATCATAATCGCTGATAAGAAGCTTGCTACAATTTTTTTGTGTCTCATACCGAAAGTGTCCAAAACTTGGAAATGTTGCGCGATTTGCGCAAAACTTGCGTCATCGGTTGGTGAACCCGAATGAGCTCCAAAACGCTTCTAAGTGCAAAGGCCTCTACCCACTCCCAGAGGGCGAGGGGCTTTAATCGCTCCCCAACCCTCACGTATCCTCGCGCAACAAGCCCTGAACAAAGCCGCCCATCCAAGGCTGGCGGGCGCGGCGCATGCGTTCGGCTTCTAGGATGGTTTTGAGGCGCGCAAAGCTTTGCTCGAGGTCTTCATTGACCAGCACGTAATCGAAATTCTCCCAGCGGCTAATCTCGCCATAGGCATTTGTCATGCGTTTTTTGATCACTTCGGGCGTGTCTTGCCCGCGCGAAATCAGGCGGCGCTTAAGCTCTGCCATGCTGGGCGGCAAGATAAAGACTTTCACAACATCTTCTGGGGCGGAGGTACGCAATTGCAGCGCGCCTTGCCAATCGACATCAAACATCAAATCGCGGCCCGATTGCAGCGTGGCAAAGGCGCTGTCACGCGGGCTGCCGTAATAATGGTCGTGGACTTCCGCCCATTCCAGAAACCCGTCCTGAGCGCGGTGGGCGCGGAATTGGTCCTTGTCAACAAAGTGGTAATGCACGCCATCGGTCTCACCAGGCCGGGGCGCGCGCGTAGTCCAGGAAACAGACAAAGCAATGTCTGGATCTTCATCCACAAGGCGGCGCGACAAAGTAGTTTTGCCCGCTCCTGACGGGCTTACTAAAGCCAACATCAGACCGCGACGTTTGTACAGATGGGGCTCACTCGACATTGGCTGCCTGTTCTTTCAATTGATCAACACTGGCCTTTAAATCCAGGCCTGCGCGGGTGAGTTCCAAGGCTGCAGCTTTGGCCGTCAATGTATTGGATTCACGGTGAAATTCTTGCGTAAGAAAATCGAGCTTGCGGCCAACATCACCACCATGTTGAAGGAGCGCGCGCGCCTCACCACTATGGGCACGCAAACGGTCAAGCTCCTCGCGCACATCTGCTTTAAGCGATAGGGCTGCAGCCTCTTGCAAAAGCCGCTGTTGGTCATAAGGCACATCGCCCAAAAGCTCTGCCGCGCGTTTTTGCACGCGATCGCGAATGGCCATCACTTGGGCCTCTGCCGCCGCTTCGGCTTGATGGGTGATGGTCTCAATGCGCGTAAGCAGTGATTCAAACAGGGTGAACAGCCCCTCACCCTCACGATGCCGTGCGGCCAGAAGGGCGTCGAGCGCGATATCTAGGCCAATAATCAAAGCAGCTTCGCGTGCAGCCTTCACCTCGTCAGGCTCAACAAAATCCGCACTTTCCAGCACGCCGCGCAATTGCAAAAGGCCGTCCAAACTAGGTCGCCCTACTTTGCCCTGTTCGATTAAGGCCTGGCCCTCAGCAAGGTAAAACGCAATCATGTCATGATTGACGCGTATCATGGGGCCAGTGTTGGTCGTGTCGCGTTTAGTCGCCAACGAAATCTGGATCGAGCCGCGCTTGAAGCGCTTGGCACAACCTTCTCGAATTTTGGGCTCGAATGCCTCATAGCCGGGCGGCAGTTTGAACTTCACGTCCAGATTACGGCCATTGACGCTGCGGGCTTCCCAAGCCCAAGCTACGTCGCCAGCTTGGCCTTCGGCACGGCCAAAGCCTGTCATGCCTAGAAGTGGTGCCGCTGCCTTCATTCGCCGCCTCCCAAAAGGTTTTGGCTCTTCTTCTCTTGATCTGCCCGCCAAGCCCGCCAACGCAGGACATTGCGATGATGCTCGGCATAGGTTTCGGCGAAGACGTGCCCGCCCGTGCCATCAGCCACAAAGAAGATTTCCCGGGTGCGGGGTGGGTTCAGAACAGCCGCCAAAGCATCCTTGCCCGGATTGGCGATCGGCGTCGGAGGCAAGCCTTGGATCACATAGGTGTTCCAAGGATGGGGATTTTCGAGGTCGCTGCGGAAGATTTTCCGGCGCAAGGGCGCACCCTTGGTAATGCCGTAAATGATCGTTGGGTCTGACTGCAGCTTCATGCCAAGGCGTAGGCGGTTGACAAAGACCGCCGCCACTCGGGGCCGCTCTTCAGCAATACCGGTTTCTTTCTCCACGATGGAGGCCAAAATGATCGCCTCTTGCTTCGTGGCAATGGGCAGGTCTGGCGCGCGCTTTAGCCACAACTCATCTATGAGGGCTTGGTGGCTGTCCTGCATCCGCTTGACCACACTTGCACGCGTATCGCCTCGTTGGATCGGATAGGTGTCAGGATTGAGTGTACCTTCAGGCGGAGCTGGTGGCAACTCGCCTGCCAAAAACCGGCTTGCTTCCAGACGTTTGTAGATTTGGCTGACACTCCAGCCCTCTGGCAACACAATCGCGCGCCTGACCCCCTCACCGCTGGCGAGGATTTTGGCAATGTTGGTGGGGGTGGCACCCGAGGGAATTTCATATTCCGCAATCTTCAAGTGGGCGGCAGAGCCATTGATTGCGACCGCCAAGCGGAACCCAAGTGCGGATCGCACCAAGCCTTCCTTTTGTAGGCGATGGCCAACTATACTGGCTGAATCGCCATCCTCTACAACGAAAAAGCTCGACTCGCCCTCTTTGGCCTTCGGGCCCGGTCCCAAAAGAAACCAGCCCGTGCCGAGAACGAATAAAATCGACGCAAGGCCTAGCCCAATCCAAGTCCGTTGCCACATGGCTTTCGCCTGTGCCGCCTTTTTGCCACGCACTTTGGCGACGGGATCGGTCATTAGACCGCTTTCAGGATAAGCGCCGCGTTAGTGCCGCCAAACCCAAAGGAATTGGACAACACAGCCTTGGCAACCACTTTCTTGGCCTCGAGCGGAACCAAATCAATCTGGGTCTCCACCGATGGATTGCGCAGATTAAGTGTCGGTGGGGCAATTTGATCCCGTAACACCAGAAGCGAGAAAATCGCCTCAACAGAGCCTGCCGCCCCCAGAAGATGGCCAATTGCAGACTTGGTTGAGGACATGGTCAAACCCTGCGTGTCCGCGCCAAACAAACGTTCTACCGCCCGTAACTCAATCTCGTCGCCTAAGGGGGTCGAGGTGCCGTGCGCGTTGACATAGCCAATGTCTGAAGTCGCAAGACCTGCGTCTTTCAACGCAGAGCGCATGGCCCGGAAGCCGCCATTGCCATCTTCAGAGGGAGCTGTGATGTGATACGCATCACCTGACATGCCATAGCCAGCTACTTCGCCATAAATCTTGGCTCCGCGTGCCTTGGCATGCTCATATTCTTCCAAGACGACAACGCCTGCACCTTCACCTAATACAAAGCCGTCGCGGTCCTTGTCGTAGGGGCGGGAAGCCGAGGTTGGATCCTCGTTAAAACCGCTCGACAGCGCGCGCGCTGCGGCAAAGCCTGCAATCCCGATCTTACAAACCGCAGCTTCACAGCCGCCTGCAATCATCACGTCGGCATCGCCATATTTGATGATGCGGGCAGCGTCACCGATGGCATGGGCACCGGTTGCACAAGCGGTCACCACCGAATGGTTAGGGCCTCTGAAACCGTGCTTGATCGACACGTGGCCAGAAGTCAGATTGATCAGCGCCGAGGGCACAAAGAAGGGGCTGATCTTGCGGTGCCCTTCCTTCTCAAGAAGCAGTGCATTGTTTGCAATGGTAGAAAGACCACCAATGCCAGAGCCGATCATGACGCCAGTACGTTCTTGCTGTTCTTCGGTTTCGGCAACCCAGCCAGCATCTGCAATCGCCTCATTAGCAGCTGCGACCCCGTATAAAATAAACTCATCGACGCGCCGACGGTCCCGCGAGGACATCGCGGTTTCAGGATCGAAAGACCCTGCCACATCAGCGCCGCCACCGCCCCGCCCGTTCGTCCAAGGGACTTCACAGGCATAGTGGACAGGCAGGTCAGATGCATCAAACGCAGAGATGGTGCCTGCCCCGTTTGCACCGGACAACAGGCTTTTCCAAACGAAATCGGCCCCGACCCCGATTGGGGTGACGAGGCCGATTCCCGTCACGACAACGCGACGCATGTTCTGATCAGCCAGCGTTGGCCGAAATGAACTTCACCGCGTCGCCGACGGTTTGGATCTTTTCAGCAGCATCATCTGGGATCTCAACGCCAAACTCTTCTTCAAAAGCCATGACAAGTTCCACTGTATCGAGGCTGTCTGCGCCCAGATCATCAATGAAGCTCGCATTTTCAACGACTTTTTCCGCATCAGCGTCCAAGTGTTCAATTACGATCTTTTTTACGCGGTCGAAAACGTCAGACATTGTTGGTCCTCGAATCCTGCCGAAGTCCCTTCGGCGTTGTTATAGTTACCGTTTTGCCAACATAGCGCCACGGGAGTTATCATCGCCATTCCACCATTTACGTGCAAAGTCTGCCCTGTAACGTAGCTAGCTTGATCGGAGGCTAGATAGACAACCGCAGCAGCAATGTCATCAGGCTGGCCAAGTCGAGCGGCAGGAATAGACTTAGTAATGGCCTCTTTTTGCGCTTCATTCAGCGCATCTGTCATCGGCGAGACAATAAATCCTGGCGCGATACAATTGGCAGTAATGCCGCGAGAAGCCAGCTCTTGTGCGATGGATTTGGTAAAGCCGATCATGCCTGCTTTCGACGCTGCATAATTGGCTTGGCCGGGATTTCCAGTGACACCAACAACAGATGTGATCGCGATGATCCGGCCCAAGCGCCGCTTCATCATGCCCTTCGCGGCTGCACGAGCAAGCCGGAAATACGACCCAAGATTGACATCGAGCACGCGCTCAAAATCCTCGTCCTTCATGCGCAGGAGCAAGCCGTCCTTGGTGATCCCGGCATTAGCGACCAGAATATCCAAACCACCCAGCGCTTCTTCAGCACGACCAATCAGGCCGTCTGTCTCAGCGGGATCGGACAGGTTGCAGGCTAAAGCCACGCTGCCTGGCAATTCTGCGCTTAGGGCGTCTAGCGCTTCTTGGCGTGTACCCGATAAGGCAACTTGTGCGCCAGCAGCGTGCAAAGCACGCGCAATGGCCCCGCCAATGCCCCCGGTTGCGCCAGTCACGAGCGCCTTTTTACCTGTTAGATCAAACATGTGCGTCGCCTCTTTCGTCTTTAACTCAAGGAAGCGGCAAAGGCCGCAATTTCATCAGCACCGGTTAGCGCAAGGGAGGTCGCTTCTGGCGCAATCCGCTTAGACATGCCGGTCAGTACGCTTCCGGCACCCAATTCAACGAACTGAGTGGCGCCTTGGGCGGCAAACCAACCAATTGATTCCCGCCATCTGACGCGACCGGTGACTTGCTCAACCAGCAATTTGACAATGGTATCGGGGTCTTGGGTTGGCTCTACAGTGACATTGGACAACACGGGGACGACGGGCTTGTGAATGGTAGTTGCAGCAAGCGCTGCGGCCATTTCTTCCGCTGCCAGGGCCATCAAAGGGCAATGAAATGGCGCAGAGACCGACAATGGGATTGCACGAGCACCCATCTCTTTCGCGGCTGCAATCGCTGCATCCACGCCTTCTTTCGTGCCGGAAATGACGATGTTGCCTGCATTATTGTCGTTGGCCACGACACAAACGCCGACTTTGGCACCCGCAGCAGCAGCAGCCTCGGCTAAAGCCAAATCCACTTTCGGGCCGATCAAACTTGCCATTGCGCCAAGACCAGGCGCGACTGCGCGCTGCATGGCTTGTCCGCGCAGGCGCAACAAGCGGGCTGTATCGCCAATCGAAAACGCGCCTGCAGCTGTAAGTGCTGAATATTCGCCCAGGGAATGACCAGCGACAAATGCCGCGCGGTCAACACCGATGCCAAAGTCTGTTCGCAAGACGGTCACGACTGCCATGCTCACAGCCATCAAAGCGGGCTGGGCATTTTCAGTCAGCGTCAGGGTCTCTATCGGACCTTCTGCTATCAAGCTCGAGAGCTTTTGCCCAAGCGCGTCATCAATCTCTGCAAAGACCTGCTTTGCGGCGGGGAATGCTTCGGCAAGGGCAACACCCATACCGACGCTTTGGCTACCTTGGCCGGGAAATTGGAAAATCAGCATGATTTGGCGTTAGCCTGCATGATTTGGCGTTAGCCTTGCAGACCCGATTAGGCAAGTGGGTGGCGAGATGGGGTTTAGATAGGATGGGCCAAGCCATCCCAAGCCAGCCAAGCGGCAATGCCCAAAAGGGCTAGGGTAAAGAAGACATTCAAATAGGTGCGCCGCTTGCCAGCGCTCATCCACGGGCGGAGGCCGCCAGCTGCCAAAACAATGGCCAAATGTATGCCGGTTGCGACTGCAATATGGGTGAGCCCCAGCCACAGGCTTTCCACCCATACCTGTCCGCCACTTTCGTCGACAAAGCGCGGCAGCAGCGTCACATAAAAGAGTGCTGCTTTTGGGTTCAAGATATTGAGGGTTAGGCCGCGCATGAAATGCTGTCCGGCATGGCTTGATGCGACTTTCGCATCAGCCAAACCGGTTTCTGCACCCTGTTTGGCCCGCTCAATCCAAGGCTCAAACGCCAGATAGACCAGGTAAAACACGCCCAACCAGCGCAGCCCTGCCAACAACTGGGGTTGGGCCGCCATGAGGGCACCTAGGCCCGCAATCGCTGCAATCAAATAAATACATAGGCCAAGGGCAATACCCAAAACCGCTTGGAGTCCTGCTGCCCTGCCCTTATCCAGCGTCAAAGTCGCCAGCCAAGCCATGTTTGGCCCCGGGGTCAGCTCCAAAAGAGCGACGACGAGCAAAAACTCCATCCAGCTAAGTGTCACGCGAACCGCTTCCCATTCTGATTTTAGAACAACCAGTTTCGCTGTCATAAACCCTTTGCGCAAGGCCGGTTTTAACGGCATTACTGCGCGCCACCCCTTCCCTTTTCAACAGATAAGTGCTTTAGGCCCCGCTTCACTGATTGCGGTCCGCCCGCATGAGCGACTTCGTGTGCCTAATAAGCATATCAGCACGGAGGAGCTGCGACGCGGAACCATCAGGTGGTTTAGTCCCCGCTGAACCATTTGCCGCAATTCTCCTGGGGCGCATTTAACGGAAATGGTTTCTCATGCCTTTCTACGAACATATCATTATATCGCGGCCAGATATCTCGCCGCAGCAAGTTGACGAGCTGGTTGAAGGCATCTCCACTTTGATCGCCGAAAAGGGCGGCAAAGTTGGTAAAGTCGAATATTGGGGCCTGCGCAACTTGGCTTACCGGATCAACAAAACCCGCAAGGGCCACTATTCGTTGATCAACATTGATGCACCAGCCGCAGCAGTCCATGAAATGGAACGCCTGCAGCGCATCAACGAAAATGTCATGCGCTACATGACCATCGCCGTTGAAGAGCTTGAAGAAGGTCCTTCGCCTATTTTGGCCCGTCGTGAACGCGACGAAAAGAAACAGCGTGCACGCACTGAAACCAATGGGATGGATTACTGATCATGACTTCCAAGTTCACCATCTCTAACCTGCCGTCGCGTCGTCCGTTTGCGCGCCGCCGTAAGGTTTGCCCGTTCTCTGGCGATCAAGCGCCGAAGATCGACTTCAAAGATGTGAAGCTGTTGCAGCGTTACTTGTCCGAAAAGGGTAAGATCGTGCCATCGCGCATCACCGCAGTCAGCCAAAAGAAGCAACGCGAACTCGCCAGGGCGATCAAGCGTGCTCGCGTCTTGGCTCTTCTCCCCTATCACGTCGTTTAAGGAGACGCCGACATGGACATCATCCTGCTCGAACGCGTCGGCCGCCTCGGCGGTATTGGCGACATCGTATCAGTAAAGCCTGGCTATGCGCGCAACTATTTGTTGCCGCAAAAGAAAGCCCTGCGTGCTACTGAATCTAACAAAAAGCTTTTTGAACTTCAGCGGTCGGTTCTCGAGACCCGCAACGCAGACGCCCGTTCGGCAGCGGAAGCTGCAGCTGAAGGCTTAGCCGGTCAGGCTTTCTTGCTGATCCGCGCTGCTGGCGAAAGTGGCCAATTGTACGGTTCGGTTGCCGCTCGCGACATAGCAGAAGCAGCCAATGCAGCTGGCTACCAGGTTGCACGCAACCAAGTTCAACTCGACACGCCAATCAAGGCTATCGGCTATCAGACTGTGAAGATACGTCTTCACCCTGAAGTCGAAGTTGAAGTTTTCATCAACGTGGCTCGCACACCTGATGAAGCTGTACGTCAAGCTAATGGCGAAAACGTCATCAATTCGCAATTTGACGAAGATCGCGTCGCAGCAGCCGAACAAGCCGCTGAGATCGCCGAGAACGCTGTGCAATTAGACGGCTACGAAGCCTAATAGACCGCCCCTTGGGCGCCTAATCTCATCTAAAAAGCCCCACAGGTTCGCCTGTGGGGCTTTTTTATTGGCCGAGGCACGCGCCCCTGATTGCCCAACTTGGACATCGATCATAAGGAGAATTTAATACAAATCGCATATGCACTTCTCATGATTGATCCGCGCGCATCCGCCAGAGATTTGCAATCTACCGAACTGGTGGCGATCTACGCCCCTATGGCGCGTGCTTATGCATTGATTTTGGGTGTTTATTATATTCTGCTAACAGCCGGTCACCTTTTGATACTGAAAGGGGATCTCGCAATTGTTATGGCTTGTTTGGCAGCGACATCTGGTGCAATTATCCTGACATTGCGCTTCACGCTGTTGCGAACCGTCAAAGACCTCAAAGTTTTGGGGCTGAGCGTTTTCCTGGTTAATCTATTCGCTGTCACCAATGTTGTTACGCACGCAAGCTATGCCAGTGATGAGATCCAATTTGTTTACTTGCTAATGATTGCCTTTAGCAGCGGAATATTGGGGCCGACGCTTCGTGTCGTCGGTGTCAGCTTGGCGCTCGTGACAATAGGGGGGGCCTTCCTGACTATTACTGGCTCCGAAGCCCTGATTGTGACCAAGTTTTTCACGGGGCTAACGGCAGTTGTTGGCAGCCTTGCGGCGTCAATCTTTTTACACCGTATAGTCCGAAGCCAGGTCGATTTCCGCGTCCAATCCCAAGATTTGCTTGAAATCGTCGAGCGTGAGCGGATTCGGGCTCAGAATATGGCGGATGAAGCCGACTTCGCCAATCGTGCCAAAACGGATTTTCTGGCCAATATGAGCCATGAATTGCGGACCCCCTTAAATGGGGTGGTCGGCATTGCCAACACGTTGGTAGCCACAAAGCTTGATGTACAGCAAAAGGAAATGGTCGATCTGATCGACGCGTCCGGCCGGACCTTGGCACGCCTATTGTCCGACATTCTCGACTTCTCAAAAATCGAAGCCGGTAAAGTTGAGATTGAGCGGGTAGCCTTTGATTTACGCGCTGAACTTGATGCCTCAGCACTTCTGCTTCAAACCTATGCAGCCGATAAAAAGTTGCAATTTTGCGTTACCTATGGCGAGCATGCGCGCGGTTGGTTCTTTGGCGACGCAACGCGGATCAAACAGATTGTTGCCAATTTAGTTTCCAATGCCGTCAAATTCACCGACCACGGTGAAGTCCACGTGTTCATTGATTGGTCTGAGACTTCCGAAATTCTCGAGATTAAAGTCCGCGACACCGGCATTGGCTTTGACAAAGAAACCGGCCGACGGCTGTTCCAACGCTTTATCCAAGCAGATACTTCCATCACACGTCGCTTTGGAGGCACAGGCCTAGGCCTCGCCATTTGTCGCGGCCTGATAGAAGCTATGGGCGGGGGTATGAATTGGGAATCAGAGCCCGGTGTAGGTTCGACCTTTATTGTTCGCATTCCATTAGAGCGCGAAATGGCCCCAAGCCTGACAGCCTCGCCCGATGCCTTACAGGACCCTGCTGCGTCAGATACTGATGCACCTCTTCGGATTTTGGCGGCTGAAGATCACCCTACAAACCAAAAAGTGCTGCGTCTTATCCTCGAGCCATTGGGTATAGACCTGACCATGTGCGACGATGGGATAGCGGCACTTAAAGCTTATCAAACAAGCCGTTTCGACGTTATTTTGATGGATATGCAAATGCCGGTCATGGATGGTTTGACGGCAACCCAAGCCATTCGCGAGCATGAAAAAGCGCATCATCTGCCGGAGACGCCCATCGTGATGGTTACCGCCAATGCGATGCGCCAACATCGCGATCAAGCGATTGAAGCAGGTGCCAACAGCCATTTGGCCAAGCCCTTCACGCCTGCTTCGCTGATGACTGCAATCGAAGCAGCCCTTATCGAGGCGCAGGTGCGTGACGGCATGGACGGCGATACGTCAAAAGCGGTCGAAACAAATAGCCCAACACATCTATCCACAGATGAAAAAATGCTGGGGATGTTCTAGCATCGTACTGCTTCGCACAGGTGATTCGCTGCGCGACACCTGAGAGAGTGCGACATGGCTGATGGAAATCTTACCCCACTCGATCCGACACGTTTGCTACGCACGGCTCCGCATAATTTGGACGCTGAACAAGCCCTAATCGGGGCTATTCTGGTCGACAACCAAGTCACCAGTCGTATCGGCGACATGCTGAAGCCATTGCACTTCTATGATCCTGTCCATGGCCGGATTTATGACACAATCAGTCGGATGATCCAAAAAGGCTCGCTGGCCGATGGCATCACCCTCCACGCCAAGTTCAGCCAAGACGGTGCCTTAAAAGACATTGGTGGCGCAGCCTATCTTGCAACCCTAGTCGATGCCGCCGCAGACCCGGCTGCGGCCGCTGACTACGGCAAGTTGATCTTCGACTTGGCCGTTCGTCGTGATTTAATCCGAATTGGCTCTGAGATGATGGCCGACGCTACAGATCATGAAGACGGGATGGAGGGTGGGGCCCGGCTGATTGAAACGGCGGAAAAGAAGCTATATTCTTTGGCCGAGACTGGCCAACTCAACCAAGGCTTTAAAAGCTTCGCAGCTTCGCTGGCGGCAACCATCGACATCACCGCAGCGGCATTCAAGCGTGACGGTCAGCTGATCGGGGTGCCAACCGGCCTGAATGAAATTGACCGGATGTTGGGTGGCTTGCACAAGTCCGACTTACTGATCCTCGCCGGACGGCCTTCGATGGGTAAAACGGCATTAGCCACCAATATCGCCTTCAATGCCGCCAAGCGCTTCAAGCGTGAAGCACGGCCCGATGGGTCGTTCCAGACAGTTGATGGCGGTGTCGTGGCTTTCTACTCGCTCGAAATGTCCGCAGAGCAGCTGACCATGCGTCTTCTGGCGGACTACACCGCGATTGGCTCTGACCGCATGCGGCGCGGCGACCTCGACAAGGACGAATACGCCAAGCTGCGCGAAGCTGCGATCGATCTGCAAAGCCTGCCTCTTTATATTGATGACACAGGCGGTCTTTCGATTTCGGCGCTTGCAGCGCGGGCCCGTCGTCTGCAACGCCAACATGGCCTTGATTTGATTGTCGTAGATTATCTCCAGCTTGTGACCACCAGTGGCTCCAAACGTTCTGAGAACCGGGTGCAAGAAGTTAGTGAAATCACCCAAGGTTTGAAAGCCCTCGCAAAAGAGCTACAGGTGCCGGTCATCGCGCTCTCGCAGCTCTCCCGTCAGGTAGAAAACCGCGAAGATAAGCGCCCGCAATTGGCCGACTTGCGGGAATCGGGCTCGATCGAACAAGACGCGGACGTGGTGATGTTCGTGTATCGCCATGCCTATTATCTAGAGCGCCAGGAACCCAAGCCCGGCACGACGGAACATTTCCAATGGCAGGAAGAAGTCAGTGAGATGCGCAATATTGCGGAAGTCATTATCGGCAAACAACGCCACGGCCCGATTGGTAAAGTCCGTGTCGGCTTCCAAGCTGAACTGACCAAATTCACCAACCTGGATTCCACCGGGCGTTACGAGAGCTTGGATGACTGATCCACTCTCGGACTTCCCACGCCGCAGTAAGCTGAAGATTGATTTGGGGGCTTTGGCCCGCAATTGGGCTTTCTTTGCCGAAAATGCCCAAGGGGCAGAATGCGCGGCAGTGGTCAAAGCCAATGGCTATGGCTTGGGGCTGGCTGAAATTGCCCAAAGCCTCGCGGACGCGGGGTGCAAAACCTTTTTTGTCGCCCATGCGTTCGAAGGGGAAAAAGCCCGGCAAGCGTTAGGCCCTGATCCAGTTATCTATGTCCTTAACGGCGTGATGGCTGACGAGGTTTCGGCGTTCTTGGCAGGCAACTTACGTCCTGTCCTAAACGATGTAGATCAAGTCCGCTTATGGGCAGAAGCTGGCTTAGGTAAGCCTGCGGCTTTGCATATCGATACCGGTATGAACCGCTTGGGCCTCAGCGAAGAAGATGTCGACGGTGCTGAGGAGACGATCTTCACGTTAAACCTTGCCTTGATCATGAGCCATTTAGCTTGCGCCTCCGATCCTCAGCACCCCAAAAATGGCATGCAGCGCGATGCCTTTGTATCGCTCGCTGCCCGCCTGCCCACTGCCTCTCTATCCCTTGCCGCTTCGGCAGGGATTTTGTTGGAAGGCGATTTTTGCTTTGACTTGGTCCGGCCGGGCATTGGCCTTTATGGCGGAGGCCCGTTTGACCAAGATCCGGTCCCTTTAGAGCCTGTTGCCACCTTAGAAGCGCCCGTCATTCAACTGCGCAGTGTCGGACCGGGTGACACCATTGGTTATGGCGCGACCTGGCAGGCTGATCGTCGCCGCACCATTGCAACGGTTGCTTTGGGCTATGCTGACGGATTTTTGCGGTCAGGGTCTAACCGAGGTTTTGCGATTTTGGGTGGGGCGGTCTGCCCAATTGTCGGGCGGGTTTCCATGGACTTGATCACGCTGGATGTTACGGGTGCCGGTGCGGCCGCCAAGGTTGGCGCGATGGCGCAATTCCTCGGTCGCGCCGCCCCGCTTGACGCCCAAGCCCAAGCGCTCGACACCATTCCCTATGAAATCCTGACCCGGTTGGGAGATCGCTTTGAGCGCTCCTATTTGGAAGATTGATTAGCGATGGCAAAGTCGCAATCCGTTTTTGTTTGTCAGTCCTGCGGGGCCGTCCACGCGCGCTGGCAAGGCCGCTGCGAAGCCTGCGGGGCTTGGAATACCATCGTTGAAGAAGCCCAAGAAAGCCCACAAGCGGTCAGCCCTTCGGCGCGCGCGCGCGGTAAAGGCCTAGGTCTTGCGTTTCAAGCCTTAGACGGCGTCGCGCAAGCCCCGCCCCGGCTCGCGACCGGTATTGGCGAATTCGACCGCGTGTGTGGGGGTGGCTTGGTGGAGGCTTCCGCCATTCTGGTCGGCGGTGATCCAGGCATCGGCAAATCGACCTTGTTGCTACAAGCCGTGGCAGGTGCCGCCACACGCGGCATCAAGTCGGTTTATGTTTCTGGTGAAGAAGCGATTGCGCAAATCCAAGACCGGGCACGACGGATGGGGATTGAGAAGGCCCCCGTGCAACTGGCTGCTGAAACCCGCCTTGAAACCATCCTTGAGGCGCTAAAACACGAGAAACCGCAACTCGCCATCATCGACTCCATTCAGACGGTTTGGACAGACACGCTAACTGCTGCTCCTGGCACCGTGGCCCAGGTGCGTGCCTGTGCCCATGAATTAGTGCGACACGCCAAAAAGGCTGGCACGGCGATCATTCTAGTTGGCCACGTGACCAAAGACGGTCAAATCGCCGGACCGCGCGTGGTGGAGCATCTGGTCGACGCTGTCCTGCAGTTTGAGGGTGAGCGCGGCCATCATTTCCGGATCCTGCGCGGGCTTAAGAACCGTTTTGGACCAACCGACGAAATTGGCGTGTTTGAGATGGGTGACGCAGGGCTGCGCGAAGTCACCAATCCCAGTCAGCTATTTCTAGACAACCGCGGCCACGCCCGCTCCGGCAGTGTCGTCTTTGCGGGGATTGAAGGGACGCGTCCGGTTCTGGTTGAAATCCAAGCCCTCGCCTCGCCCACCGCTTTTGGCGCGCCAAGGCGGGCTGTGGTGGGCTGGGACACCACGCGCCTTGCCATGATCCTTGCCGTGCTTGAGACCCGATGCGGCTTGGCCTTTAGCGGTCGCGATGTCTATTTGAACGTTGCAGGTGGACTGAAGATCAGTGAACCAGCGGCTGACCTAGCGGTCGCCGCAGCTTTGGTGTCGGCCTTGTTTGATCAGGCCTTACCCGAAGATTGCGTTGTCTTTGGTGAGATTGCTCTGTCTGGCGATGTACGCCCTGTCAGCCGCGCCGACTCCCGCCTTAAAGAGGCCGAGAAGTTAGGCTTTACTCAAGCCTTCCTTCCGCGCGCTGCTTCGTCTAACACCACCGCAACCACTTCGAGCCAAACCCGCCGACTCGTGGCAGGGCAATCAGGCGTAAAGCATCGTGTAATTGCCACGGCAGCAGACTTGGTGGCGACCATCACAGGTCAAGAATATCCCGAGACGCCTTAGTCTTTTTTGGAGCAGTTTGCATGAACGGATTTGATATCGTCATTCTTGGAATTGTGGCGATTTCAGCTCTTTTGGCGTTTGCTCGTGGTTTTGTCCGCGAAGCCTTATCGATGGCCGCCATGTTCATTGCTATTCTGGCAGTCCTCTGGGGGTTCCCGGTGTTCCGCGAACCTATGCGCGCCTTCATTGATACAGGTTGGCTGGCAGATGCAGCCACCGTCGGCGGTATCTTTATTCTAGTCTACATAGCCGTGCGCGTCGCGACCGGGCGCATTCATGAATGGATCCATGATTCCGAGCCATTAGGGATTTTGGACCGGACAGCAGGCTTGCTATTTGGCGTCGCACGTGGATTTGCGCTGGTTGGGGTTGCCTGCTTGATCGTCACCTCGATTGCACCCCCAAGCATGTTGCCAAAGTCGTTTCAAGCGGCGAAATTCTATACCCTAGTAATGCTGACAGCAGATGCGCTCAAACATTTGGCACCGCAGGCCGGACAAGCCGCCACCAATATGGCCCGTGGTGCCGCCTCAGCTGGTGAAGACCTAGCCCATTCGCGCAAAGGTGACACAGCAAATGTGCTGGATTCATCCGTAGACGGCGAGCCCGTAAAAGCCCAAAAGGCCCCCACTTGGACGTTTGGTCCATCCAATTCAACGACCCCTGACCCGGAGAGCGAAAAATGAACCCTCAGTGCAATGGGCAAGAAACGCAAGCCGGTGCGACCGGCGTCGACGGTGACATTGAAGTTTGGCTGGACCCGCATGAAGATCGGTTGCGTGAAGAGTGCGGCGTCTTTGGTATCACGCATAATGCCGAAGCAGCCGTTCTAACCGCTCTTGGACTGCATGCTTTGCAGCACCGGGGTCAAGAAGGCTGTGGCATTGTCACGTTTGACGGAGCCCTCTTCCACAACGAACGCCACATGGGATTGGTGGGGGACCACTTCACAGGCCCGGACCTGATGAAGCGCCTACCCGGACAAAATGCGATTGGGCACGTGCGCTATGCGACACAGGGCGGGACAATCCTGCGCAACATCCAGCCTTTGTTCGCAGACCTTTCTGGTGGCGGCATTGGAGTAGCGCATAATGGTAATTTGACCAACGCCCGTAAGCTGCGCGAGCAATTGGTTGAAAACGGCGCGATTTTCCAATCGACATCCGATACCGAAGTCATCTTGCAATTGATCGCGCGGTCTCGTGCACCACGCATGATTGAGCGGTTTGTCGATGCGTTGCACCAGATCGAAGGCGCGTATGCACTGGTTGCTTTGACCAATAAGAAGCTGATTGGCGCGCGCGATCCTTTGGGCATCCGTCCGTTGGTGCTGGGTGACCTCAATGGTTCGCCGGTGCTGGCGTCAGAAACCTGTGCCCTAGACATGATTGGCGCGACTTTTGTGCGCGAAATTGAAAATGGGGAAGTGGTCGTCTGCTCTGAAAACGGCGTGGAAAGCATCAAGCCATTTGGCCAGCGCGCGCCTCGGCCTTGCGTGTTTGAATTTGTCTATTTTTCGCGTCCAGATTCCATGGTCGACGGGAAGTCCGTTTATGCTGTTCGTAAGCGCATGGGCATGCGTTTGGCGCAAGAGACCAAGGTTGAAGCCGATGTTGTTGTGCCAGTGCCGGATTCAGGTGTTCCAGCGGCTTTAGGCTATTCAGAAGCCTCGGGCATCCCTTACGAGCTTGGGATCATCCGCAATCATTATGTCGGCCGCACCTTTATCGAGCCTACCCAACAAATCCGTACGCTTGGCGTGCGGCGCAAGCATTCGGCGAACCGGGGTGTTCT
>JBEAVQ010000065.1:0-13961 GCA_041160865.1 Pseudomonadota bacterium
CCCAAATGCGCCGAAATCGGATTGTTCACATGCGACTATCAGATCTAACATATTGAAGAAATTTTGTCAGAATAACGCAGAAAATAATTATTTAAAATCATGTCATTAGGCTAACTTCGATCCAATTACGCCAAGAAGACGGCAATTCCGATCAATTTTTATGTTTCAGTTTACGTCATGTTTATGAGTCTCAGCTAGAAGGAGGAGGACAAAGGGACTGAGAAGCAATAAAGACTTCAACTCCCCGGTCGCATGTAGAATGGGAACCTAAAAATGAAAAAGCTTTTCTCGAAAATCCGCAATAACGAGTCCGGTGCAACTGCTATCGAATATGGCCTAATCGCAGCTTTGATCGCCGTAGTTCTGATCAGCTCGTTGACCACCTTGGGCAACAACATGAGCACGCGCTTCAACTCGATCGGTACCTCGGTCGGTAGCCGCTAATACAGACTTATTCTGTAAAAATTGGCGCTTGGTTTTCGGACCAAGCGCCTTTTTTTGCCTATCGTTTTGGCTTGCGACCCGCAGAGGCATTTACTTTGACTTAGCGGTCCCATGTTAAAGGTCTTCTATGACCCTTGGACCTGACACTTTCGCGGCTGGTGCTGGCTTGTTGGCCTTTTCGAGTGCCATGATCTGGGCCGGCATAGGCGATGTGCGTACCTTTCTGATTACTAACAAGCTGAATATGCTCATCGCGGCCGGCTTTTTAGTTTTCGCATTGCCGATGGGCTTGGGCTGGAATGATCTAGCAGCGCATATCGGGGTCGGCTTGCTCGCCACAATAATTGCCCTCGCCCTGTTTTTGGTTGGCGTTTATGGTGGCGGGGACGCAAAGCTTACCGGTGCCGCAGCGCTTTGGCTTGGCCCAACTGCCATGATGCCCTTCATACTTTATACCGCAATTGCTGGCGGTGTCTTGGTCATGGCGTTGATCCTAGGCAGGCTATTGGCACGTCATTTTGGCTTACCGAAAAACCCACGATGGGCGCGCAGATTGCTGCGCAAGTCTAGCGCCGTTCCCTACGGCGTAGCTTTGGGAATCGGGGCTATACTTGCAACCCCTTATACCCTTTGGTTTCCAAATTTTTAAATAAAATGTTGGTGAATTTTCGTACTTCTTCAACCAAAGAAATTGCATCGTTAACCTCTTCTTAGAACATATTTACGCATGGTCCCTTGGTGAATCATTTTGGATTCGGGTGATTCTCTAAGGGTACGACTGGAAAAACTCTAAGTTGGAACCCCGAGTGGGAGATGCATAGCGTGAATATTCGGCAAATCTCGATCATTGGCGGTGCTATGCTTGTCGCAGGCGGAGCCTTCGTTTGGATGCGCTCACAATCCACCAATCCGCCGGTTGCACAGCCCATCGCCGTCAGCGAAGCTAAAGTCGAAACCGTCAATGTATTGGTGGCAAAGCGCGATATGGTCGTGGGCGAACGTATTTCGCCATCCTCTTTGGGGTGGGAAGCCTATACTCTTACGAGCGCAGCGACGCCTGGCTTCTTTCTGCAATCAAAAAACCCCAAAGCGATTGAAGAGTTCAAAAATGGCATCGTCCGCCAAGCTATGGTGAAGGGCGAGCCGGTTTTGGCGAGCAAAATTGTCGATGTTGATGCAAAGACAGGTGCCATGGCGGCTTTGTTGACGCCGGGGATGCGCGCTGTTTCATTTCCAATCAGCCCTGAAACAGCAGTGGCCGGCTTTATTTTGCCCAATGATCGCGTGGACATCCTCCTGACCCGCGAATTGCAATTCACATCGAATGGCCAATCCGTGTCCAAAGTCGTTTCGACGGCCATTCTTGAGAGCGTCCGGGTCCTCGCTATCGACCAATCTGTCACGCAAGATAAGGACAAAACGACAATGCTTGGTGGGGTTGCGACGGTTGAATTGTCCGCATCCGATGCAGAGAAGCTTCGTTTAGGGCATAAATTGGGAGATCTTTCGCTCACCCTGCGGGGCTATACTGATGCTGGGGCCCCAACCTACGCACCACCCGGCACAGCTGTGATGAACCAAGCCTCGTCAGTTGGAATGTCGGCGGATCCAAAGCCGCCTTCGTCCTCGCCAGACGTTCAACAAGCGTCACAGGCTGTTCCGACGGCTGTTAAAGTATATCGGGGGGGGCAGTGATGCGTCCTACCCAAAGCGTGAAATTTGTTCTAGCCGCGGTTTCCAGCCTAGCGCTAAGCGCGGTAGCATCTCCTAGTGTCTCGTTCGCTCAAGCTGGCCAAGGTGCCGCTGTCAAGGCCACGTCCCAGCAGCCCACAACCCAGCAGCCCACAACCCAACGGCTCACCTTGGCGCTTGGCAAATCGGCAATCGTCGATCTACCCGTTGAAGCCCGTGACGTTGTGGTTTCAGATCCAACGATAGCAGACGCGGTGATGCGCACCAGCCGACGCGGCTTCCTGCTCGGCACGAAGGTCGGTGAAACAAATGTCTTCTTTATAGATGCACAAGGTCGCCAGATTTTGGCACTTGAAATCCGGGTGGCCCGCGACACGTCAGAGCTAAGCGCCTTGATCCAACGCCTTGCACCGGAAGCCCGCGTTGTAGTCGATAGTGTTGCGGATTCGATCATTCTGACCGGGGATGTCCCAAATGGCTTGGTCGCCGATCAGGTCTTGCGGATTTCAGGCCAATATGCTGGTAGCGCCGATAAGGTCCTGAACATGATGAGCGTCCTTTCCGGCGATCAAGTCATGCTACGGGTACGCATTGTTGAAATGCAGCGGTCTGTCATCAAGCAATTAGGGATGAACCTGTCTTCGTCCAACATTCTCAATCAATTGTTGCCAGAGGATTGGGGTTTTAAGTTTGCGACCGCCAATGGTTTCTCGGTCAATGGTGCGTTCCTTGGTGGCACCACAATTGATTCGACTTGGGCAGAAAACTTTATTCGACCCATTACGAACTCATTTGACGACGCCAAGTCCGCCCTACGTGATCCCAGCCTCTTTGCTGGAGCTGGCGGTTATAGCTCGAAGTTTAACCCAGAAACGGGCAGCACTGAAGTCACCTATGGCCCTGGTGAATTGGTGACCGGGCAACGCGCTGACAGTAATATACAAGCCTTAGAACGCGTTGGGTTAGCCCGAACCTTAGCGGAGCCAAACCTGACTGCTACCTCAGGAGAGCCTGCGAAATTCTTGGCCGGTGGCGAATTTCCAGTGCCTACCGCCCAAGAAGGCAACCGCGTTTCGGTCGAATTCAAGCCATTTGGTGTCGGTTTGGGCTTTACACCGATCATCCTGAGTGCCGATCGAATTTCACTTAAAATTTCGACCGAAGTCTCTGAGATTTCGACGGCGGCTTCTTTCCGCCAAGCAGATACGCTAATCCGGGATGCCGCCGGCAACGTGACTGACACCATTCGCGGATTGTCGATCCCCGGCGTTTCAGTGCGCCGCGCGGAGAACACGATGGAGCTGCCTTCTGGTCGCTCTATGGTGATGGCCGGTCTGATCCAGCAATCGACGCGCCAATCTATTGAGGGATTGCCCGGCTTAAAGGACTTGCCAGTCTTAGGGAATTTGTTCCGCTCGCGCGATTTCCAAAGCAATGAGACCGAACTCGTCATCATCGTCACGCCCTATATCGTGAAATCGGCCTCGATGGATGAGCTTCAAACCCCAGGCGATGGCTATGCCCCTGCCAGTGATACCGCTGCGTTGCTGCTGGGTCGCATGAATAGAATGGTAAAGCCTGGTTCCAAAGGGCTGCCAAAAGGGCGTTACCGAGCCCCTATCGGACATATTGTGAATTAGAGTCAGGAAGTAGCCGATGACAAAAGAAGTCGCGAAATATACTTCATTCGCTCAGCCGAGCAAAACCGCCCTTAAAGCGGTCGCTCTAACTGCGTTAATGATGTTAGGTGCCTGTGGAGGTGCTAGCGCCGCCAAAGAAGAGCCAGCGGTAGATCGGGTTGAGAAAGCTCATCTTGAGCGCACCGTTTTGGATGCTTATGCGCCTGAAGCCATCGCCGTAGAAGCACGCATTGCCATTTCCGCGCCCAGCGGCGCGATTGGCACAACGGTTCAAGACGCCGCTGAGCTAAAGTCGTTCGCGCAGGAATATGTACGCCTCGGCCGCGGCAACGTTGTTGTCTCGGTGCCGGCGAATGCGAGCAATAGCCAAAGTGCTGCCCAAGTCGCCCAAGACGTGCAACGGGCCCTGTTTCTCGGTGGCGTTGATTTTTCAAAGATCTCTGTCGGTCCCTATCAAGCGCAAGGTCAAACAAATGCGCCAATTTTGATCTCCTTTGGGCGTTATGAGAGCAAGCCGATCGTTTGTGCGCCGTGGACGTCCTTTGATCCACGAAAGACTGCTGAGAACATTCCACCCGACCGTTTCGGCTGTGCGCAAAATGCCAATTTGGCAGCGATGATTGCCGACCCCGGCGACTTCTTAGGTGACCGCAAAGACGGACCGCGCGACGCGGCCCGTATCCAAAATGGTATCGATTTGCATCGCAAAGGCGGTGTCCCGACAGTTAGTGGAGCCGTTGCAGCCGGGGGTGGCAAATGATTGGGAATGCAAAGCGCAAGCCCATGTGGGAAGAATTGGCAACGGCTGACGAGCCTTTCGAGCTCGACGCCGATCTGGATTTCTTGGAGCCAACCCACGCCCAAAACGTTCCAGCACCGGCTTCTCCGGGTGACTTCGATGCCGCGGCCTTTGAAGAAACTTATGTGGGTGAGTTGGCGCGTGGTGGCGACCAACCTGTACCACGGATCTCGGTCCAAGTATTCTGTGAACGGCCAGATACGGCCCAGCTATTGCAATCGGCCTCAACAGATCGTCGCATCGCAAAAGCGCATGTGACCGTATCAATGGGCGGCTTGGCGGGTGCGATTGAATTCTTCCAGTCCCAACCCTCGCCCAACTTGATCATCGTCGAAAGTTTGGCGTCCCCTGCAACCTTGATCCAGCAATTGGATGAATTGGCTTCCTATTGCGAGCCAGGCGTTAAGGTGATCCTGATTGGAGAATCGAACGATATTGGTCTGTATCGGGAGCTGATCCGCCGTGGCGTTTCAGAATATCTAGTACCACCGCTGCAACCACTGCAGCTGATCCGCACCATTTCTGGCCTTTATGTGGATCCAAGTAAGCCTTTCTTGGGTCGCACAATTGCCTTCGTCGGTGCCAAGGGTGGCGCTGGTTCTTCAACCATCGCCCACAATGTGGCGTGGTGTATGGCTGAGCATGCCCGAGTAAACACAACCTTGGTTGACCTCGACCTTTCGTGGGGAACCACCGGGCTTGATTTCAACACGGATCCGGCAACCGGAATTGCTGATGCACTGGAACAACCCGACCGGGTCGACGATGTGCTGCTGGACCGCTTGCTGACCCGACACACGGATCATTTGACCTTGTTCACCGCACCAGCATCTCTCGAGCGCGAGTTCGAGATTTCGCCAGATGCCTATGAGACTGTGATTGAAGGTGTGCGCCGGGGTGTACCTTATGTTGTTCTCGATCTGCCCCACACTTGGTCAAAATGGATGCGTCAAACATTGTTGTCTGCCGATGAAGTTGTTGTGGTCGCGCAGCCAGACTTGGCTGGCCTGCGCAACGCCAAGAACATTTTTGACATGGTGCGCATAGGTCGCCCGAATGATACGCCGCCAAAAGTAATTCTAAATATGGTTGGTGTAGCAAAGCGGCCCGAGATCCCCGTCAAAGACTTTGCCGATGCCTTGGGCGTTCAGCCAACACTTGTCCTACCCTATGATCCCCAACTGTTCGGGACGGCGAGCAATAATGGGCAAATGCTGGCCAACGTGAATCCAAGCAGCAAATGTGCTGAAGGCATGGACTTTTTGGCCCAATTATTCACCGGTCGTACGCCCCAACCAAAGGCTAAGACCAACTTCCTCTCAAAACTAATCCCCGCAAAAGCGGCTAAGTGAGGATAGGATGTTTGGTAAACGCGCAGACGGGGCGGCACAGGCAACAACACCCCCCAAGTTTGCCCCCATAGAGGCACCAAAGCCAGTAGCAGCGCCCGTATCGCCGCCGTCAACCCCCGCTGCACCTGCGGCGGCAACGCCTGCTGGAACGGTGGACCCAGCGCGGGTCGCAAAGGCTGTGCGCGCACCGACACAATCGGCCCCATCACCTAGCCCTGTAAATGATGGACGAACTGAAGAATATTACCGCACGAAAGCGGCGGTTTATAATGCTTTGATCGAGACTATCGATCTAGGCCAATTAGCGGCGCTAGACCAGCGCACGGCTCGCGATGAAATCCGCGATATCGTCAACGAGATCATCGCAATCAAACAAGTGATCGTGTCCGTCGCTGAGCAAGAGCAACTGCTCGGCGATATTGTCAACGACGTATTGGGCTACGGGCCATTAGAGCCCCTGTTGGCACGCGACGATATTGCCGACATCATGGTCAATGGTGCCAACAGCGTCTTCATCGAAGTCAGCGGTAAAGTAACCAAAACACCGATCCGGTTTCGCGACAATCAACAATTGATGAACATCTGTCAGCGCATTGTGAGCCAAGTTGGTCGCCGCGTAGATGAAAGCTCACCCATATGCGACGCGCGCCTAGCTGACGGCTCTCGTGTCAACGTGATTGTGCCGCCCTTGGCACTCGACGGACCTACCCTCACCATTCGCAAGTTTAAAAAAGACAAACTGCGGATGAAGGATCTGGTCGGATTTGGCGCGATCTCCGAGCCGGCAGCCAAAGTTCTCGGCATTATTGGAGCCGCTCGATGTAATGTGCTGATCTCGGGCGGTACCGGGTCGGGTAAAACCACCCTGCTCAACTGTTTGACCGGTTACATCGCACCCGACGAACGCGTCATCACCTGCGAAGACGCCGCCGAACTGCAATTACAACAGCCACATGTGGTGCGCCTTGAAACCCGCCCGCCAAATCTAGAAGGCCAAGGTGCCGTGAACATGCGCGACTTGGTGAAAAACTGTCTGCGGATGCGTCCTGAGCGCATCATCGTCGGCGAAGTCCGCGGCCCTGAAGCGTTTGACTTATTGCAAGCGATGAATACGGGCCACGACGGTTCGATGGGCACTTTGCACGCCAACAGCCCGCGCGAAGGTCTTTCGCGTATGGAAAGCATGATCACCATGGGCGGCTTCTCGCTGCCTACCAAGACAATCCGTGAGATGATCGTTGGTTCGATCGACATCGTTATTCAGGCGGCCCGTCTTCGCGACGGTTCGCGCAAGATCACACACATCACGGAAGTCCTGGGACTAGAAGGTGATGTGATTATTACCCAAGACCTCGTTGTATTCGAAATGGACGGTGAGGACGCAAACGGTAAGATTATTGGCAAGCATAGGTCGACAGGCATCGCGCGCCCGAAATTCTGGGATCGCGCCCGCTATTATGGACTCGAGAAAGAGCTCGCCGAAGCCCTTGATGCAGCGGACGGCTAACGAACATGGATCTTGGAACTATCATTCCTGTTTTGGTGGCGGCCGGTGTCGTGCTAATCGGCATTGCGTTTGCTGGCGATGACAACAAGGAATCGCAAAAGCGAATAAAGTCGGTTGCACAGTCGCGGGATTCCGCAATCAGGCGACGAGGTTCAGACCCTGACGAAACCCGTCGTAAACGCTTGATGGGCAATGTCAAAGACATCGAGACGCGTGAACGCCAATTGCGTCGGGCGCGTCTGTCGGTTGGTGCACGAATTGAGCAAGCCGGCCTGACTATGGAGGAAAAGACCTTCTGGATCGCCTCAGCCGGGGTCGGCATCTTGGTAGGCTTAGGCAT
The DNA here is from genome assembly GCA_041160865.1 of Pseudomonadota bacterium. Taxonomy (GTDB): domain Bacteria; phylum Pseudomonadota; class Alphaproteobacteria; order Caulobacterales; family Aquidulcibacteraceae; genus Aquidulcibacter. The sequence goes on from JBEAVQ010000065.1 coordinate 7,775, forward strand.
CCTCATCAGTGGCAATTCTTGGTACATTGCTCTAGGTGGAGCGGCTGTTGCTGCCTTTGGATTGCCGCGCTGGATTCTGGGCTTTTTGGTTGTCCGAAGACAAAAGAAATTCATTTCCGAATTTGCGAACGCGATCGATGTTATCGTACGGGGCGTTAAGTCCGGCCTGCCATTGGCGGAGTGCCTGAAGATCATCGCTCGTGAGGCACCAGAACCATTAAACACCGAGTTTCGCCGGATTTGCGACAGCCAATCCATGGGCGTACCGATGGATCAATGTTTGGCAAAACTGTTCGAACGTATGCCTTTGCCTGAAGTGAGCTTTTTCTCCATCGTGTTATCGATCCAATTGAAGGCCGGTGGTAACCTGTCAGAAGCACTTGGAAATTTGTCAACGATTTTGCGATCGCGGAAACTGATGCGGGAGAAGATCAACGCGTTGTCCTCAGAGGCCAAGGCGTCTGCGATGATCATCGGCGCTTTGCCGATCTGTGTCTGCTTGTTGGTCTATATCACCAGCCCTGCCTACATGAGCCTGCTCTTCACTGACCCAACCGGAAATATGGGTCTGGGCGTGGGTATCTTGATGATGGCAACCGGAATTTTCGTCATGCGCAACATGATTAACTTCGACATTTAGGGAACGAACGATGTTCGTAGAGGTTAAAGACTTTGCTCGAATGGTCACGGATCCAGACTTTGTGGCATCTGTAATCATGGGTGTTGCGCTCTTGGTGACCGCGTTAACAGTTGCTCAGCCTTTGTGGAAGACCGACCAGCTTGCGGCGCGGATGAGGGGCGTGGCGACGGATCGTGAGTCTATGCGCCGCAAGAACCGGGCAACAATCGCCGCTGAGCAAGCCGAAAAAAACTCACTTAGACAACGGGCAAAGGGCCCTTGGAAGTCCATCGTAGACAAGCTGAATCTACAGAAACTTCTTGAAGATCCAAATGTGACGCAGAATCTGATGGAAGCGGGCCTACGTGGGCCAGGTCCAGTAGCCGTGTTTTACTTTGCACGTTTTGCAACACCCATTTTATTCTTCGTCGGTGCCCTGACTTACGTAACTGTTTTCGGTAAAGACATGACGAGCAACAATCGGCTCATTGCAGCAGTTGGTGCGTGCGTGGCAGGCTTTTACTTGCCCAATATTATCGTCAAAAACACAGCAACAAAGCGACGCAAATCAATTATGCGGGCCTTCCCTGATGCATTGGATTTGCTGCTCATCTGTGTTGAATCAGGCATGTCGATTGAACTCGCATTTTTGCGCGTCGGACAAGAGATTGGGTCATCCTCGATTGAGCTCGCTGAAGAGTTGAGCTTAACCAATGCCGAGCTCGCCTACTTACAGGATCGTCGGATCGCCTATGAGAATTTGGCGAAACGCACCAATCACCCGGGCGTTAAAGGCGTCTCTACAGCCCTGATCCAAGCCGAGCGATACGGGACACCCCTAGGTTCTGCCTTGCGCGTGATGGCGAAAGAAAACCGCGAACTGCGCATGACGGAGGCAGAGAAGAAGGCAGCGGCATTGCCGGCACAGCTAACAGTGCCAATGATCGTATTTTTCCTGCCTGTGCTGTTTATTGTTATTCTGACCCCGGCCTACATCCAATATCAGAGTATGAATGGCGGCGCTGGTCCGAAAAACGTCTCGAGCAGCACGTCCCGCTAAAACAGACGCGAAAGCTTCAGCGTTGTTAGGCAAGACTAGTGCGCGGCTGCCCCAACCTTTTTGATGTAAACGCGGCCACAATACAAGCACTCCACTTTGCCCTCATCACCCATCTCATACCAGACTTTGGGGTGACCCAATGCGCCGCCACCGCCATCACAAGCAACGCGATGATCGTCCACATAAATGGTTTCAACTGGCTGGGTAGAATTTGGCGGACCGGTGACGGACATAAATTTGTTTCTCTCACAGCTGCGTGATTGCTACGAACTGCTGCTCAGCTTAATTAGAACCTTACGGCCCTATTCGTCAACGTGTGTGCCAAGCGAGAATCCATGACCCAGTCATCTTTTGCCATTGAAGCCCGCAGGCTTCAGAAAACCTATGCGGCCAGCGGGAAATCGCCTGAAAAGCAGGCACTCAAAGGGTTGGATCTTGCTATCCCAAAAGGATCGATCTTTGGACTCTTAGGCCCAAACGGCGCGGGAAAATCAACCTTTATCAATATACTTGCGGGCCTTGTAATCAAAACTGCTGGGGAAGTTCGTATTTGGGACATAGATATCGACAAAGATCACCGTGCTGCGAAAGCTGCTATCGGGATTGTGCCGCAAGAAATCAGCTTTGACGCCTTTTTTACCCCCTTTGAGACATTAGAGCTGCAAGCAGGATTCTACGGCGTACCCCCAAAGGAACGGCGTTCCATGGAATTGCTTGACGCAGTTGGGCTCGCCGACAAGCGCGACACCTATTCGCGACAATTGTCTGGCGGCATGAAACGGCGGCTATTGATTGCTAAGGCGCTGGTTCACACCCCGCCGGTGGTAATTCTGGATGAGCCAACCGCGGGCGTCGATGTGGAACTTCGTCGCTCTTTGTGGGAATATATTACCATGCTCAATAAAGAGCGTGGCGTGACGGTCGTTTTGACGACGCACTATCTGGAAGAAGCGCAAGAGCTATGCGACAATATCGCGATCATCGACCAAGGTCGCCTGATTGCATGTGAACCGACACCGACCATTCTCAGACGCCTCGACAAAAAGGCAGTGGTGATTTCACCACTTGAGCCTTTGACCCAGATTCCAGCAGGCATGGCCGATTTGGAATGCGTGTTGCGGCCCGACGGCGCATTGGCCATTCACTATCGTCCCAACGAACATAGCGTTGAAGCACTCTTGTCCCAAGCGATGGGTTCAGGTGTGCGGATCAAGGATTTGCGGATCGAAGAGCCCAATCTTGAAGACGTCTTCGTGGCGCTTACGACGCCTGCTGGCGGGCGGTAAAGCTTAGGAAAATCGGCGCGCAATCGCCGAGTTTCTTGGTCTCATACCGCGTCGTGATGTGGTCTTCAGGCGGGGTCCGCCAGTCACTTGCTCCCTCGGCCCGCCAGTCAAATCCACTATGCCGGGTAATCTTCTCAAGCGTCCAAGCGGCGTAATTAGCCCAATCAGTAGCAAACCGAAGTTCTCCGCCGGGCTTCAATGCTCGTTGTGCATCATCCAAAAAAGATTGCTGAATCAAGCGGCGCTTATTGTGCTTGGCTTTATGCCACGGGTCTGGGAATAAGATCACAAGCTTATCGAGACTAGCAGGCTTTAGAGCTTTCAACACCGGCCTTGCATCAGAGGCCAAGAGCCGCACATTTTTTAGGCCGCGATCCTCAATCCCCACCAAAGCCTTCGCAACGCCTTCCTGAAACGGTTCGGCACCCAGGAATAAATTGTTTGGGTGACGCTCAGCTTGCCCAATCAAATGCTCGCCCCCGCCAAAACCAATCTCAAAGATCACCGCCTGTGCGGCAGGCATCCATTGAAGCGGGTCCAACGTTTCGAAAGGTTCTGCGGGGATAGATAAGCTTGGAAACAGTGTTTCAAACAAATGCTCTTGGCGATCCGAAAGTGCGCGTCCGCGCACACGGCCAAAGGATCGAAGCGGCCCAAAAGGCTTAGGTGCGGAAAACTCAGGATTGGACATCGGCTGCTTATGCCTGTTTGCCCGCCCTTGGACTAGACCTCCGCCCATAGCGGAGACAGCAAGATGGATTACGCTGATCGCGCGACAAGTTGAAGCTGAACAGATACCAACTTCACTTACATTTCTTAATCGTCATTTCACAGTTCCTGATTACCCTGTGGTCCAACGCAACTGGGGAGTAATTTTCGTGTCCAACCCTTGCTTGAAATGTCCAACGGAACAAAGCTGTTGTCGCGAACTTCATGGACTGAAGATTAACGAAGCAGAATATACGCAGCTTTTTGACGGTAAAAGCGAACACCTTAAGGTCTCGCGGAAGGGTAAATTGTACGAAATTTCCTCGCTTGGGAACGGCCCGTGCCCGAATTGGGACCAGCAGTGCCAAGTGTATGGGAACAGGCCAATGGATTGTGACCTTTACCCCTATACGATGGGCAATGTGTTTGAAGGGGATGGGGAGGTTTATGCGACCTATCACAGCCGCACCGAATGCCCATTGACGGCTGAGCTCTTAGGCCCCCGCGAGAATGCAGAAGCAATGATCCAGAAATTTCTGACAGACACCTATGGCGAGCAATGCAAGATCACGGTTCGCTATGATGAGGGTGCCGCGAGACTTTACCACCTCGCGCGCCGGGCTGCTTCTAAGGCTAAGAGACTACTTGCGGGAGACCCGGCCTAAAGAAATGCCTGTTCAAGAATTACTGCCCTGACGTGATTAGGGTGATTTCTGTTTGGCGCCCGTCGAGGTAGCGCACGTTCGTGCCATCAAAGAATGCGTTCTCTTCAGCCCGGAAATCGACGCGTTGACCGTCCCATTCGGGTACTGCGGCAAAAGTTGTCAGCTCAATTGACCAAGCTGTATTCGCAGCAATCAAGCCGCTGCCGCGTGGATCAGCCTTCTGATTGTCCCAAAATCCGATGGAGGGGCCAGCACCATGACCATGCAAGCCTATCGGGTGCGAGTAAATCGATGCATCAAGACCGGCCGCAGCTGCGTCCGCCCGGGTAAGCGCCAGCACCTCGTTCCCACTGCGCCCAATGGCGAAATGGCGGGTGAGCATATCCTGCACACGGTTACTGTTCACTAGCCCCTGCCTGAGGCCTTCAGGTTCCTTGCTTTCGCCCGGCTTCAACACATAAGCAAGGTGCTGCATATCGGTATTCAGCCGAAGGTACGTGATGCCAAAATCAGTCCACAACAGATCGCCAGGCAGGATCACTTCGTCGCCTTCAAGCATGCCCTTGGCACCCTTGCGCTGGATCCCGACGGACGGGTGAAACCACGCATCGAGGCCAAGTTGAAGCAACCGATCGCGATACCACCACTGCACCTGCTCCGCGGTCGTCACGCCCGGCGTGATAACCGACCGCGAAAACGCTTCGCCAATCACCCTATGGGCCATGCGCATGAGTGTGGGATAGATTTCCATTTCGGCATCCGTACGCGTTTCAAGCCAACGGATTGCGAGCGCTTCGCCGCTGACGATCCGCGCATGCAAGGGCGCAGGCAAAGCGGCAACGAACTTCTCATACTGGCTGAGCGTCATACCATCGGCGAACTGATAGAGATCGGAGGTGTTGATAGCAATTTTTGCAGGATTACGCTGATTGATGATGTCTGCGACCGCTTTCCACTGATCGGGCTGCTTACTTGGATCCCAAGCGGGCGCGAACAAACCGCCAAGCCCATAGCGGCTTACGGTCAGTCGCTCGATCGGTTTCCCGTTACCTGGGTCGTAGAAAATCAGAATTGTGCGCCGACGGGCGTGCATATTCTCAGCATCAAGCATCGACGCAACCACGGGCTCTTCAAAATATTCGCGGGCCACCAGCAGCCATAAATCTATGCGCTGTTCGCGCATGATCACAGGGATGATCGTATCAAGCCGCTCAGCTAAGATGCGGTTCTCAGTCATCGCTCTCTCGCGAGCGCTGAGTATCGGGGGCAGCGCAGACGAGCGGTCGCTAGCCTTGCTCGGCGCGACGGGTGCTGGTGCTGGTGCAGCGGCAACAGGTAGCGCAATAATTACCGCAAGCAGCGCTGCTACAAAGACCCTATTCGTTGCCATCATGCCCTCCCTTGATAAGTGCGTCGACGCTACCCGGTCGTGGCGTAAACATCAAATGCCTGCCCAAATGACTGAGGCTGGCCGAAGGAAAGAACCCGCTCCGCGACAGGTTTGTGCGCGATGGGCTGGGACATGGATCTGGGTTGATTGCGATTTTGATTTAAGAAGTTGGTTTAGGCTCTGTCTATGGTGGCTCCTTTAACAAGACAGGAGAAACCAGCCATGACCAGAGGCTTTTTACCGACCCCAGCCACATCTTTGCGCCAACGCATGATCGAAGACATGACCCTGCGCGGCTTCCAAGATAAGACCTAGCGGGGCTATATTCACATAGTCAGCGCCTTTGCTAGGATCAGGACCTACTAGGGTCAGGACTCATTGATTGAGCCAGAAGATGACGGTTGCGGCGATGCAGATGGCTGACATGAAGGCATGCGCACAGCGATCGTAGCGTGTGTG
>JBEAVQ010000156.1:0-4090 GCA_041160865.1 Pseudomonadota bacterium
GGGATCAGAATGAACCCACCGCCGACGCCCATGATGGCCGATAAGATGCCTACGCCAATCCCGATCGCTAAAGGCGGGATGATGCTGATCACCAGTTTAGAGCGCGGGAACCTGACCTTAAACGGCAACAGATGGGCAATATCGTTGGTGGACCTACGGAAACTGGCTGGTGGCCCGCCAGCCCGGGACTTGGCAATCGCGCGCGAGCTTTCCCACACGAGACTGGAGCCGAGGGAGCCCAGAAGAATGGTATAGGCAATACGGACCGTGGCTTCGGCAGCACCTTGCGACTTCAACCAGCTAAACAGAAGCGAGCCGATACCGACGCCAATGATGCCGCCAATAGAGATCACAAGGCCCATGCGCAAATCGACGCCGCGCCGCTCAAACTGGCCCACGACAGACGACATAGACGAGGCTGCAGCGAGACTTGCCCCGGCAGCAACGGCAACCGGAGCAGGAATGCCGATGAGCATCAGAAGCGGCGTCATCAGAAAGCCACCGCCAACCCCGAAGATGCCAGACAAGCAGCCGACCACCAGCCCCAAAGTGGCCATGAGCCACGGGCTTACTGCCATTTCCGCAATGGGCAGATAGACTTGCATGAACGCCGCCCCGGTGAGTTCGCAGACCATAGGCTGCGTCGGATGGCGTTTCTATGGCACTCGGTCACATTTGCAGCAACCAAGATCGCCTTTCAGGCGCGGTTGTCTAGCCGATCCGGTTTTTTGTGGCTTTTGGGCCAAACAACAGCCACGCCACGAAGCCAAAAAACGGCACGAACATCACCAGTACCGACCACACGGCTTTGCCAAAAGGCCCGGTCCGTTCATTCTGGAGGATGTTGATCACAGCCCAGAGCCCCAGAACTAGGGCGAAGAGAAAGCCAAAGGTGAAGCCATTACTCCATTCCATTCCGAACATGTGTCAGTCGCTCCTACATCAAGGCCCTGCATTTGCCTTGGACTTATGATATTGGGACCCCCAACGGCAGACGCAATGGCTGAGCGACCAAGCATCTGACTAGAAAGCACAGTCCAGACCCTTATGACCCCTGAAGTCCTGCCAGAAACCGACATGCCCGTCTCTGACCCACGCGGGTCGATTGAGACGATCACCCTTGGCTGTCGCCTAAACCTGTATGAGTCAGAGGCCATGCGTAATCTGGCTGAGGACGCTGGGTTGTCCAATGTCGTGCTAGTCAACACCTGCGCGGTGACAGGCGAAGCTGTCCGGCAAGCGCGCCAGACCATCCGCCGGGCCCGCAAGCAAAAGCCCGATGCGCTCATTGTGGTAACCGGCTGCGCCGCTCAAATCGATCCCGGCATGTTCGCGGCCATGCCCGAAGTCGACCGCGTGATTGGCAATGCCGAAAAGGCCGAACCCCAAACCTTTGTTGCCCTCGCTGGAGGCCAGACAGAGCGGGTGCTGGTCAATGACATCATGAGCGTACGTGAGACGGCAGGCCATCTGATCGATGGCGTGCAAGACCGGGCGCGCGCCTATGTTCAAGTCCAGAACGGCTGCGACCATCGCTGCACCTTCTGTATCATTCCGTTTGGACGCGGCAATTCCCGCTCTGTCCCTGCCGGGGAAGTGGTTGCGATGATTGGCCGTTTGGTTGCCAAAGGCGTGCCGGAAGTCGTGTTATCTGGCGTCGATATGACGTCTTGGGGCGCAGACCTGCCAGGCCAACCTACGTTGGGCGATCTGGTCCAGCGCATTTTGAAGCTGGTGCCAGACCTCAAGCGCTTGCGCCTATCTTCCGTCGATGCGGTGGAGATTGACGACACCCTCTTCCGCTTGTTTGCTGAAGAAGAGCGCATGATGCCGCACTTGCATCTCTCGCTGCAGCATGGTGCGGACATGATCTTGAAGCGCATGAAGCGCCGCCATACGCGCGACGATGCGATCCTGCTCGCTGCCCGTTTGCGCGCTGCCCGGCCCGATATCGCCTTTGGTGCTGACTTGATTGCCGGCTTCCCAACCGAGACCGAAGCGCATTTTGCAGACTCGCTGGCCTTGGTGGATGAAGTGGGCCTCGCCTTCCTGCATGTGTTCCCTTTCTCACCCCGTCCAGAAACACCGGCTGCGCGCATGCCGCAATTGGATAAAGCGACCATCAAGGCGCGTGCCGCCCTGTTGCGCGACAAGGGCCAGCAGGCGCTCACCGCCTATCTCGACAGCCAGATTGGCACGACGCAAACTGTGCTGATCGAGCGCGATGGCAAGGGCCGCCTCAATAGCTTTGCCGAAATCCAAGTGCCCGGCGGTCAAGCCGGTGCCCTAATTCAAGCGCGCGTGACCGGTCGCGCTGACAGCTATTTGTTGGGTGAGCTGGTTTGATTTAGGCCCTAACGTGCCATCAGCTGCGCGAGGGCGCGTTCGGCTTCTTCTCTCTTCGAAAAGTCAGGCGATCTTAGCCGGGTTTCCGCATAGGAGACGCCCTGCGCAGTTGCTATGGGCGCGCGCAGGAATGCGAGGATCGCCATCAAGAATGGCGTGCTTTCCAACCCGGTCTTAACCGTCCTGCCCAGCGGCAAACGGCACACTATTTGATAGGTCTCGACATCGGAATCATATTGGGAGCTTGCCACATCGCAGCTCTCCAGATCGGGCAACTCATAAGTCTTCACTGAGGTCTGGTTGAACAGCTGATAGGTGATGGTCAGCTTCCCGGGCCGTATCTCCCAAATCTGGTCAGGGCCAAGGGCAGAGCCCGCCACAAAGGCCAAGGTAACAGACAAGCCGCCCAGCACAATGATTCCGAAGAATAGCGTCAGAAAGGAAGGTGGCCATAAGGCTGGCCCAAGCTCGACCAACAGTAAAATGGAAAGCGCGGCGCCAACCCCTCCAAAGATCAAGCGGATGGGTGTGGGCATGATATGGGACAGGACGATTGGCTCGCCCGGTGCATGTGGTGTGGCTTCCATAACCCTGATTATACTGGCGGTGCGTTAAAGCGGGGTTTTGATTATCGGGAAATTTTTGCAAATTGGATGACCTCCCCTCGCCCCTTATGGGGGAGAGGGGCTATAACGCCTCCCTAATTCAAGCGACGAATCTCAAACGGGCTGTCGAGCGAAAAGGCCGGGACTTGGGCCTCGAAGGTTTCGCCGTTGTCGGTCTGCATCAGATAGCTGCCCATCATCAAGCCAGAAGGCGTCGAAAGGGGGCAGCCTGAGGTGTAGGTGAAGCTGTCGCCTTCACGCAGGATGGGCTGTTCGCCAACAACGCCCGGCCCCTGCACCACTTGGGTGACGCCGTGATGGTCGATAATCTTCCACGTCCGCGCGGTGAGCTGCACGGTTTGTTCCGACAAATTGGCGATCTCAACCGTATAGGCCCACATGAAATCATTCTCCTCAGGATCAGATTGATCGTCGAGGAAAACCGGCGTCACTTGAATGCGGACACCGCGGGTCGTGGCGGAATATTGGGTCATCACCTGCCTATAATGCCCATCGCATTTATGTGCATCCCTTGCTTACAGATCAAACACAACGCCTTGAGCCAGTGGCAAGGTGGTGGAGTAATTGATCGTTTGGGTCTGGCGGATCATATACGCTTTCCAAGCATCAGAGCCTGCTTCCCGGCCCCCGCCTGTCTCTTTCTCGCCGCCAAAAGCGCCACCAATTTCCGCGCCCGAGGTGCCGATATTGACGTTGGCGATCCCGCAATCCGAGCCTGCCTGCGACAAGAAAGTTTCAGCCTCGCGCAGGTCAGTCGTAAAGATGGAGGACGACAGACCTTGGGGTACATCATTTTGGATGGCGATGGCCTCGGCCAAGCTTTCGGCCTCCACGACATAGAGAATGGGGGCAAAGGTCTCAGTTTGCATGATGGCAGTCTGTGCGGGCATCTCAACGAGTGCGGGCTGGACGTAATTGCCCTGCAAAGCCTGACCACCCACCAACACGCGCCCGCCTTCAGCTTGGGCGGTCTCTAGCGCGCGGGTCATGGTGGCAACGGCGTCTGCATCAATTAGCGGACCGATGAGCGTTTCGGGCTTGCGCGGATCGCCAATCGGCAGACTTTTGTAGGCGCGGACCAAGCGCTGGGTCAGATCTTGCTTGATATCAGGGTGCAC
>JBEAVQ010000157.1:0-4067 GCA_041160865.1 Pseudomonadota bacterium
ATCCACACACGCTACGATCGCTGTGCGCATGCCTTCATGTCAGCCATCTGCATCGCCGCAACCGTCATCTTCTGGCTCAATCCATGAGTCCTCACCCTAATAGCCAACGATAGCTAAATTCAGATTTCATTGAATATTTCACTGCTCTTATTTCAAATTTTAACTAAATTTGAAGTGTTTAGGTCTACCTGAGCCTATCTCATAAATTATCGGGGTGCTTATGGCGAAGATTTTAGTCGCAGACGACAACGAGATATTCCGGCGGGTTGTTGGTGTGCATATGGCCGCGGCGGGGCATCGCATTATTGAGGCTGCGACAGGTAAGGCAGCAATTTTAGCTATCCAGGATCAAGCACCGGAGCTTGTATTGCTCGATTATATGATGCCTGAAGGCGATGGACCAACCGTTCTGCGCCATGTGCGCCGAAGCGGATCGGGGTCTTCTGTACCGATTATAATGTTGACAGCACGTTGCAGCGGCGAAGACAAAGTTCGCGCTTTTGAAGACGGTGCCGACGACTATGTCGTGAAGCCATTTCACGCAGGAGAATTATTTCACCGCGTGAAGAAGCTGTTGAGCCAAAGCCGTGCATAAAATGTGGAAGTTGTTAAATCTATCAGTTCTCATAGCTATTGGCTTTCCCACCGCTGGAAATGCCTTCAGCTGTAATCAAAGCAATAAGAACGACCTGATTGTTAGAGCTGATGCAGGCACAAGCGACGCCTCAGGCACCAAATCTTGGAACGAATACAGCGTCGCAATATCTAAAAATTACTCGGATTGCCGTTATAATTTCACAGCGCGCTATGAAGCCTATGATAGGTTCGGCATTTCAAATAAAGGGTTTGGTCTGGAAGTAATATCCACCACGGCCGACAATGGCTATTGGCGCCTCGCGACCGTGATTGGACCAGACGCTGTATTCAGGCCGAAATGGGCGGCGGAACTTGAACGTGGCAAGCCTTTTAAGTTTGAAGATGGACCATTTGCCGCAATTGTTGGATCTGCATCTGTAAAGCTCGCTGAATATGATGCGACAAAACTTGTTGCGGTTGGTTTGGCAGGTGAGTTTTATCCACGTGGATTGAACGCATGGGCAACTGGCCGGGTAACCCAGACAATAACTGATAAGGCTACTTTGCCCGCAGCGTTCATGGTTCGTTTTGACGTGCCTTTGACCGATACCACCCGCGTTTTCACGCTACGCGCTACCGGCTATGAAGCCAATTTGACCGTGCTTGAGCGTGTCAATACTATTGCAATTGGCGTTCAAACCCAAATCAGCAGTCAGTTGAATCTAGTTGCATCAATCGCCGAAGACGAGCGCTCAATTGGTCCCAAACGCCGTACAACTGCCATTAGCCTTGCACGAGCTTTCTAGTGCGCGACTTTGCGATCACGATGTTGGCGACGGGATTCGGTCTTGCACTGCTTGGGCTTTGCCTCGTGCTATTGGCTGCTGCACGACGTCCTATCCTTATGAGACGCCAATGCGCTCAACAAGCGCGAGAAGAGGTCTTGTTGTCGCGCATCCTAAGTGCGGTGGACGAAACAAATGCCGGGCCGCGTAGCGTTTCGAATTGGTCAAGCGATAAAAGGCTTGTTGCGCGCGTCCTTTATAAGGCTTTGGAGTGCGTTAGCTCTGAAACCGCTTCAAACTTGATTCGTTGTGCGCAAAACAACAATGTCGAATATGGTTTAGTTCGATTGGCGCGCTCAAAATACAGCCAAGATCGCTATATCGCGGCGAAGCTGCTCGTGCATTTTCCGAAGTTAAGGGCTATCCTAGTTCGTACTGCAAAGAGCGATCCTAATATCGCCGTGCGCGCCCATGCTCTCATATCGCTCGCACAATTGGGTTATCGGCCGGCACCACGTGTTTGGTCCGGCTGGATAAAACTCGGCAAAAGTCAGCCAAATCCTGCCCTGAAGCTCGTGCTAGGGGAGCTTGGATTGGTCTCGGACCGTGCTCTTTGTGCTGCAGCACGATTTGCTGGCGCACCTGTTGATGTGCGCATTTGGGCAATTGGTGCGCTTTTCAAGCGGAACCCTGATCATGGTTATCGCTTTATACGCCGATTGATCGCAGACGATGTTATCCCGACCGAGATTGTTAGCGAAGTTATAAAGTTTATAGATGATCCATTGTTTGTAACCCAACTTCACGTGATCTTGGGCGATTCACCTGATTGGCGTGTTCGAGAGGCTTTGTGTCATGCTGCACTGCGTACATATGCCTTCATTCTAATGCCGCAAATGACCAAGCTGGCCAGTGATCAAGACTGGCGCGTTCGCTCTTCAGCACTTGCCGCAATGAAACGACTTGGAGGCTTTGATAACGTGCAGATGCCTGCGACTATGCGCGCGGTTCAAATGTCTGCTTACCGCTCTGCTAGGGAAGCCCTACCGGTTTCCTTGGCTTCATGATGGATATTGGTTTATCTGTCATGGAGATGATTGGCCTCGCCGTCCTTGTTTGCGGGGCCGGTATCGCGATCATCAATATGCTGCAACTCGTCACCGCATTTTGGACTTTGTCGCGTCGCTCCCCACCCTTGACCAGCCAAGAGAATTGGCAGCGCTTTTCTGATTTTGCCCCGACTATCAGCTTGATCGTTCCAGCCTATAATGAGGCAGAAACAATTGTTTCAAGCGTCGGGGCATTGCTCGCTATCGAGTATCCCGACTTTGAAGTCATCGTTGTTAATGATGGCTCCAAAGATGACACGATTGCGCGCTTGGTTGATGCCTTTGACCTTGAAGCAGCACCCATCCCCGAACAGGGGAGCTTGCGGCACAAAATCCTTACAAACGCATTCTCCAGCCCAACCTTTATGCGTCTGCTCGTTCTGGACAAAGTGAATGGCGGCAAGGCTGACGCTTTAAATGCGGGGATTAACTTGGCGCGCGGCAAATTTGTCTGTGTAATTGACGCCGATTCAATACTCGACCGCGACGCACTGTTACGCGCAAGCCGCAGCTTTATTGAACACCCCGGCGAAGTTGTTGCCATAGGCGGTTCCATTCGTCTGACTAATGGTTGCAACATCAGCGCAAGCGATATCTTAGAAATTGCACCGCCGCTCAAATACCTGCCTCTCATGCAGACCTTGGAGTATCTGCGGACATTTCATCTATCGCGCACCGCGATGAGTGCCGCAGGTGCCCTGACCCTTATCTCAGGCGCGTTTGGCCTTTTTTCGAAAGATTTGCTGCTCGCGATTGGCGGCTATACCCATGATACCGTAGGCGAAGACTATGAGCTTGGGATGCGATTACATCGGCACCTGCGCGATACCGGGCAACATAAGGCTAAGATTATTTATCTGCCCGACGCAGTCTGCTGGACCCAGGCCCCGGAGAGCTTCGCAGTGTTGGGCCGTCAAAGATCGCGATGGCAACGCGGTGCTATGGAAACACTTTGGCGTCATCGAGATATGATTGCGAACCCACGCTATGGCCGCATTGCCGCGCTTTCCATGTTTGAGGCTGTGTTGACGGATATTCTGACGCCAATCACCGAATTTATGGGCTTTATTCTAATCCCTATTTTTATTTTGATCGGTGCATTAAGCCCCGATTACTTTATCGCTTTCGTCAGTATTTCGGTTGGATTAGGTATCGCGCAGAGCACGGGCGCAATTTTAGTAGAAGAAATGCGCTTTCGCCGATTTCCTAAGACCGAGCACATTTTGGTGCTTCTCTTAGCAGCGATCATTGAGAACTTTGGCTACCGACAATTGTGTAGCTGGTGGCGCATTAAGGGCTTCATAGAGTTTCTTCAAGGCAAGAAACAATGGGGAACCATGACCCGTCAAAAACTCTCAACTTAGCTTCAGATTGTTTCTTTAGGGCTCACCTAAATCGCCTTTCATTGATCAAACTCCACGACGGCCGTTGCGTAGGCGGAGCCTTCAGCAAAGGCGTGTGTGGACGCCCTAGTTTTTGCAAGTGCTTTTTCAGTTTGTTTGGCTGGATCAGTTAGGTGCGGTCGTGTGTCCGGCCTCTGATGCAGCCTTTCAACGACTGCGAACCACGATGGTGCGCGCGATCAGGTTCATATCGG